>NZ_PQWO01000037.1 GCF_003231495.1 Acaryochloris thomasi RCC1774 | reverse complement strand
ATTGCGGGCACCCAGAATCAAACCAGACCCAAGCAGTAGAATTCCGAAGAGACCACTGCCGACGACCACCTTTCTGCGGCCCAGCTTCTGCCAAATCAATGTGAGTCGTTCATTTGATAGGACGGTCGAACAGATCCCTTGGACTTGCCCCAAAGGCCATGAAGGGGTTTTTTGGTTCCAGCTATTCGTGGGTACATGCTCGACGAGGGGTGTTTCGCACATATAACAAAAGTGCCGATCGTCTCGGGTCAAGGATTTATCCGACCCGCAGTTAGGGCATTTTTTAAGGGAGCTAAGTAATTGATTCACCATCTTTTAGCCTCTAACGCTGCCAGTCGCGAAATCGAACTTCGCTAATGCCCTGTGGATAGTTCTCACAGTACTTTCCACAGGTAAACGAACGATAATCTCGCATCCGTTGGGTGATCGTGTTGCCGGGAGGGTAGTTTGCCAGGAATTCATCATTAGACTGAGTTTCGGCGATCACAGCACCGCTGATAAAGGTCGCGGGGAAAATCAACAACAGGCCAATAAAGCGAGGAAACACAGCATAATCTCCAAAATCAGTACGGGTAAAAAGAATAAGCGGGAGATGTGCGGGGGTGTCGCATCCCCCGTAACGACCGATCGCGACTGTTGTAGTTCAATGCGATCGGAAAGCTGGATTGTGAGGCTATCAGGGGGAACTGCCTCTAGGATCAATAGAGCAACACGAGAAAATCTACCGGCAAGACTAGAGCCAGGAGAACCCCGGACCTCCTGCAGCCCAACCGTAGCTGACGGCAGCTCGGAGTTCGATGACTGAGCAATGGGTCGTAACTGGAAAACAGTGGAAAACAGGCGTGTAGCTGCTGCTAACAACAATTGGGGTGCCCTGCGTAAGATCGCAACCTGGGGCTTTGACGATCGGCTGTTGACCTTAGAGTGCTGTAGCTTGCAAAGAAGCGGTGTGATTGCAACGCTGGCTGAACGCGAGATCTTCCGCAGGACTTGCGGCCACCGGCACTCTTTGGAGGTGAGATCGTTCTGGGGTGTACGATGCGATCGTTTGGGGCGGACAGTGGCTGTTGTTAGGCGCAGCTTCGGAGTACGGCGCGTCAGCAAGCGGCGGAGCGATCGGCGGGGTGGGGTGCAGACTTGGGCGGGGAATAGGGCCTGCAGGAAACAAGGAAAGTACTTCTGATAGTAATTGCTAGCAGTCTGCCTGGAGAACCCGAAACGCTCACCAAGATCCTTATAAGAGTGACCGAGCAAACGCCAGACAATCAGCTTGCGGATCTGTTTGGGGAAGTTGCGGAGTGCCCCCCAGATATCACGGCGTTTTTGCCGGAGTTCCGTTAATCGCTCCTGACGCTCTAATTGTTCCAGGGGGAGTGGCTGATGACTAAGCTCCAGCTCCTCAACGGGTTTGTCACTACGGTGTTTAGTGTAGGTGACAACCTTCGCCATCAATTTCTGTATCTCGTACAGGACCTTAGTGTACGCGTAGGTGCTTAGGCGAAAACCCAGAGTGGGGTCAAACCCATCAATGGCTTTATTCAGGCCAATGATGGCGGCATCGAACCCCTCGTCAAAATCCAGGTGAAGGTAGCATTCACAAAGGTTTTTCGTTTGCTCCACCGCAAAACGAAGGTTATGCCGGAGCAAACGATTCCGCGCACGAACATCACTTGACTGCGCTTTAATCACAAGTAACAGTTCCTCATCTGCAGACAAAAGCCTGTGCTGCAGATGAGGCTTTAGATTGGCGGGGATAGCAGCAAAAGTCATCGCTCTAGCCCTGCGCGGGTGGACGACCGCAGACTGCAGCCGCGATGGAAACGGGTAACATAGAGATCTCCATGCGTGTGAATACATGTGACGGAGGCCACCCCACTACCGCTTGCTTTCCACGGCTGATCGGTAGTGGGGATGTTATTTGACTAATTTAGTTGGTCTATCGCCTCTTTATACAGTTGTGTGGCAAACAAGGTAACCGCGAATTAATGGCCGACAAGCAGAACGCTGCAAGCTTTTGGTCGCAGAAAAAGCATATAGGGGTCATTAATGAAATGGACTTGTAAATACATCGCTATAGTAGCATGGTGTTACTCCAGAGTGTCACCTAAGTCCATTCAGAGTGCTATGTACGTTACAAGATGCAAGAATAACTTCTGTACAAATGCAAATGAAACCAGTGCCAGCAAAGAGGCCACGAGTAACAACCTATTTGTCTGATTATTACTACAGGCGTTTTGCATGGTTAGGACAAAAGCTTGGAAAATCGGATAGTGAGCTTGCAAGAGATGCCATTGAGTCAAAGCTACGCGAAACTGAATCATTGGAACTACTAGAGGATATGCCAGAGAACTGGAATCCGAAAGGCGATGAATAAGCTACAGCCAAAACAAAACATAGGCTCTAGCTGAGCCAAGCAAAACCAATACAAAAACCTTTGAATCAATCATCGTGGCAATGAAAGGTGAGATCTTCGTTCGATGGACCAACGAGCGAGTCATCTCAGAGACCGTGGACATCGGCCTTTCGGATAACTCCAATCATCCAGACGATAAAGACGAAACCTAGAATTCCGCTTTTATTTAGTTCAAAATATCCTCCCTAGCAAAAATAGTAGAGGCAGTTTGTAGAACCTGATTGTCCCTGGCGACATCATATGCCAGTATGTGAGAAAGAAACAACACATGCCGCACATTTCTTAAACAACTAGCGCGAATCATGGCTCCTGTTGATATTAAAGATGCTCTACAGCTAACCAACACGTATCTATTCGACAGTGGCGATACACCTCTGAACGAGGATGAGAAAGCTGTCCTCAGGGGTACATGGCAAAAGGAAACCTTTAAGCAAATTGCAGAGAAGCTCGACGATGTAGACGCTGATCACTTACGCACTTGCGTTGGTCGTAGGCTATGGCTAAGGCTGGCAGTTGCGTTGAATGTTAAGGAGGTTACCAAGCATACATACAGAAAGCTGATTGAAGAAAAGATTATTCAGGACTCGGCATCGAAGTCGGATGAAAACAGCACTGAATACAGATTTGATAAATCAGATGGATTCTCCGTTCTCATAGGGCAACCACCAAGCGTCAATTCCTTCGTGGGTCGTGGTCCAGAAATAGCGATGCTTTCAGCCGCGATCAAGGAAAATCAATGTATCAGCTTGATCGGCGCACCTGGGATAGGAAAAAGTGCCCTGGCATCCAAAGTTAGCCAAATGTGCCCTAAATTACCTGAGCAATTTAAGTTTGAAGCCTGCATCTGGAAGTCGCTTAACTACGGACCATCACTGACAGAACTTCTAGCCGAATTAGTCTCCCTATTTGGCATAACAGTATCTGACAAGGATATTCCGCAACTTACGAATGATTTATTGCAATGCTTGCGCAAGCATAGATTGCTGATTGTCTTTGACTCGGTAGAGGCATTAATGAAAGAGGCAAGCCGAAGCAATCCCTGGGGACATCACACCGAATATCGTTCCTTCGTCCACAGAATCATTGAGGAACAACACAGAAGCTGCTTCATATTTTGCAGTCAGGAGCCGATTCGTGAAGTGAAATCCCTACAGAACAATGGGTTCGCAGCACGGTCATTCAAGATAGAGGGGCTAGGGAAAGATGCCATTGAGCTGCTAAAGCACACTGGCCTTAAAAATGAATCAGTCTGGAAGCAACTCATCGCAGACTATCAAGGAAATCCATATGCCCTATTGGAGGTGGCTGAAAAAATCAATGATTTTTTTGGAGGAGATGCCTCTGAGTTCTTGGAACTCAATACCATTCGCGTTGATGATCCATTTACAGAAACACTCCTTGATCAAATCTGCCGATCTAGCTATCTAGAACAAGACGTGCTTGCAAACTTAGCTAAGATGAGTCCAAAATCCATTGACTTCAAAGAGCTGTGCGGCATCTTTAGCAACCACTCAAGATCAGATCTGATGACCGCAGTCACCAGATTGGAGAGCAGATCGTTGATCAATAAATCATCGGATCAGCCTTTTCAACTGTCTATCAGCAAAATCGTAAAAAAACTCGTTATGCTAAACGCAAAATCGACAGTCAGCCAAAGTGACTCGATACCTTTGACCGCATAAGGTTTCAATGCCTTGACTTATTGCATCAATCCCAAATGTCTTGCGAGAACGAATAGCGACACACTTGATACGTGTGAAAGCTGTGGTACTTCACTAATCCTGAATGAACGCTTTCGGTTAATCGCACCATTAGAGACTGGACAGCCAAGAGAGCACTCACAAGTATTTTTGAGCGACGATCTCTCGAAACCTGACTGCAAAAAAGTATTGAAAGCGGTGTGGGAAATCAGCAGGTTTGGAACCTTCAAAAACATTGAGTTACTGCAACGAGAGTCTAGAGTCTTACCCATATTGGCCCACCCAGGCATTCCTAAAGCAGAATTTGACAACTACTTTGAGGTAGTGACCCCGCAGGGGGACACCCTACATTGCATGGTCATGGAGTATGTTGAAGGACAGACCTTACTCGATTGGCTCCGCGAACACCAGCCCATCTCAGATGAAGTCGCACTTAATTGGCTACAACAACTGGCTCAAATCTTACATATCTTGCATTCAATAGGTGTTATCCATCGAGACCTAAAGCCTGACAATATATTGCTCAAAGCAACGGGTGAACTAGTCCTCATCGACTATGGGGCGATTCGAGAAATAACCAACACCTATTTATCAAAACTGAGCATAGACCTCAGCGAGATGGGAACAGATAGCACAGACTTTGAAATCACCAGGATTTACACTCACGGCTATGCACCACCAGAGCAGATAAAGGGGCGGGCGATCGCAAGCTCTGACTTCTTTGCACTCGGGAGAACTATTGTTCACATGGTGACTGGCATTCATCCAATGTACCTACCAGAAGAGGATGAAACAGCAAAACTGATCTGGCGAGATAAAGCCCCTCAAATATCACAGACACTGGCCGACTATATCGACAAACTTTTAGAGCGCAACCCTCGAAAACGGCCCACAAACACAGAGGACTTAATTCACGATCTCACCCAGTCGGTACCAAAAGCTAGAGAAAGACATCGTTACTTCGGATCTAAGTGGGCAAGATTACTGATAGTAATACTGGCGATAGTTTCCGCTGGCACTGGGGTGCGTATAGGACAACTAAAGTGGTCTGAAGCACTCGTGAAAGAAGGAGAGCGGTATTTAAAGGAGTTCAGATACGAAAGCGCACAGAATAAATTTGATTTAGCAATTAAAATCAATCCCGATAATCACCTCGCATATAATTTCATAGCCACGACTTGCTTTCAATCACAGGATTTTGCATGTGCGCGTGAGAATTACCAAAAGTCTTTTGAAAAAGGGCCTCCAGAATCAAGATGGCTAAACTACGCAAATATTGGCCGCGTATACGATGAGGGAAGCAAATTCTCAGAAGCCCGGCAGTATTACGAGCTATCGATAAAGGAAAGTAAAGGGAAAGAAGCCTACCCCATTAACAACTTAGCAAGATTAGATCTATTGGAGGGTAAAGCACCAGACGCAAGAAAGCGATTGATGCCGCTAATGGAGCAACAAATAGATCCGCTTGAAATGAGTTCCGTCTTCAAGAACATGGGCTGGGCAGAACTCCAGCTAAAGAATTTCGAAGCAGCGCAGATCTATCTGGAAAATTCCATTAGCATTCAATCAGAATTACTGGAAAGATATCGAAAAAGAGTTGTTTCCCCCGCAGATGCCCACTGTTTACTCCTCAAGGTGCAAAAGAAGCTAAATAACTTTGACAAAGAAACCTATCGTGCCTGTTTACTGTTCGATAGCGATACACCAGAAGGCGTTGAGTGGAAGCTAGAGTACATTGATCAACTTAACGCCAAGATAGATTCTGATATACTACCATCAGCAAAAATTGCGATTTTGGCAACATGAATTCAAAGGTGACTTGCATTAGCGGGGGAACAATTACCGCTGTGATTTTACTAGCTCAAGCTATCGAAGCACCAAAGTCTTTAGCTCAATGTAGACACTCCACGGCAGTTGCAGAAGTACTAACGACAGGCGATTCAGTCCACGAAAAGGGCACTCTGCTTTGCAAGACAGACATCATCACACCTATCAACAATCGTCTCGTGACGATTTCTTGCAATGGCACTGGTCGCATTATCTATAACGCCAGAGGGCAAGTCTCAAGCTTGTGTGAACCGGCTCAACGAGAAGATATACAGAAGTGGAGCACAGATAGAGAGGGAGCAAAGCTAAATACCAGAGGAAGCCAGCAGGCTGCAGGAAGGCTACAGCGGCCCTTCGGGAATACCTTATTAGGCCGTCTGCCACGCTTTGAGTGGGAGCCAGTTCCAAACGCATCAACCTACGAAATCGTAGTCAGTGGTCACAATTTCAAATGGCAGTCAACTGTCAAGGGAACGGCGCTAGAGTATCCGGCATCTGCGCCTCCTCTGACACCTGGAAGAATATACAAGACAACGGTGCTGGCAATCTCCGAAGATAAGGAAATCAGTTTTGTCGCAGCAAGTTATTCCGTCGTAGCTCCTGATGAAGCAAGTCGAATCAGATCGGCTAATCAGCAGTTAGAAACATTAGGGCTTTCGCTGTCGGAAACAGCAATAAAACGAGACCGGCTATATATGTCACACAACCTTCTTAACGAATCGATTGAAAGTCTGGAGCTTGCCGTGAAGCAAGGGGCTAATAGAAGAGTAAAACAATTACTGTCTCAACGATACCAAGACGCAGGCTTTCCTAAGCTAGGAAAGATGCTGTTTTCTCGCAATGCCGACAAGATTACAGCCAGCTACCAACCAAAATAAATCCGGCCCAGTAATAAGGGTGGCTATACCGTGGAAGCCGCTTAATTCCCTGCTGTGCCTGCTGAAGTGCTTCGGCTTTCGACAGCCCTTCCCGTAGACCGTCGTAGAAAAGATTCATTAATAGTGTAGTTGCTCCACTATCGACCTTCCAAAGGGAAGCCACGGTACTTCGAGCGCCCGCCCTGACGGATAGACCAGCCAGTCCCAACGAGGACTGGGGATCGCCTTTGGCCGTCTGACAGGCACTGAGGACTAGCAACTCAATTGAGTTTTGCGATAGGTCTTGTCGTTCCAATGCCGACTGAAAGTATTGCCCACCGAGCGTCGAGTCCCACGCATAGATGAAATTTTGCTTTGGATTAGAGCTGAACTGGCCGTGAGAGGCAATATGCACAACCGGATAACTCCCAAGCGATTGATCCAACTTTTCAAGTGTGAACTGCTCGTCGAGCAAAGACACCGATTTATTAGCAATGGAGGCAATCTGCGTCACCTCGACCTGCACCTCCGGCAGTGGCTTCAAACTGGGATCCGCTGACGACTTCATACTAGGACTTTTACTAGAGATACCGGCTATGAGCACCTTCAGAGAATCAGCATCTAGTTGTCGAGGAGGAAGAAGATGATCTTGAAGAATTGTCGCAGGGGCATAGGCATCGATCAGGAAATCTTGACCTCGATTCAGTAAGGCGATTGGAACACCCTGCAAGCTTGAATCCAATACAAAATTGACAGTAGAGCCTTCTGATAGATGCTCTTCCAATGGCTCGAATAGCTGCTCATACAGAATCCTAGTATTCAGATACAGCGACGCATTGACGTTGCTGTCAAATCGTGAGGTCTGTATGGTGTCCTGGTAGTTTTGTAGGTCAGTAACACTTGCTCGAACCACTTGAGCCTCAGGCTGATGTCGAACATAAGTCCCATCCTTTTTGCGTAAGATAACCTCATAACGATCTCCTAAATCAAGAATGTAGACGGTAGAAGGCGCATCTTTGATAGAAGCAATGGAAATATTGCTCAAGCGACCGCAGCGCAGGTAATTTTCTAGCTCAGCAGTTTGCAGTTGGCTATATACCTCCAATGCAGGCTCAACACTATTAACTTCAACACTATCGAGAAGTAGATGCATATACTCCCGATAGACTGGCGCGACTTCCGAAGCAAAAGAAAACTGTAACTCTGAATCGACCGCTAACAAGTCATTACGAACATGCTCCAGGGACTGCACAGACATGCGATAGTGAGCCAGAGCTTCATCGCGTTGACCATCGGCAGCTAGACTTTTAGCCATCATCCACTGCCATCGGTATACGCTATCCCAAGCATTAATAGACTGAGCTTGGTTGATGGCACTGCGAAAAAAAGATTGAGCTTCAGATGGCTGATCACTGCGCTCATAAATCTGCCCCAAAAGACCAAGCGCAAAAGATTGACCTCTTATATTCTCTAGCTCTCTAGAATCCTGAAGAGAGTCTTTTGCTAGAGCATAGATCGACTGCAATGCAACGGGCGAACTATGATTCTCTAGCTGCAACTCAGCCCATCGTATTCTTCCATAGATCGCTTCGCTTCTAGGTAAATCGTCAAAGGATGAATGGCTCAAAGAGGACGAAATACTTGTGTAAGTCTCTCGTTTTCGACGCTGAAGACTTAAAAGTGGAGAGCTTTGACTAACACTTCGACTCCAGGTACCTATAGCTGAATACAACTCGACCCAGCTCAGCCTAGCTTTAAGAGAAATGCTGGGATCTGAAGTACGTGCAAGCCTCTCATAAAGGGACAGAGCAACCTGAGCATATTGCGCTGATTCTCTCTGAAGTTGTTTTTGCTGCAATGGGCTATCATCCCTTGCTGCGCGGTTTTGATTCCGGAGAAAGAAAAACTTTTCTAGATTAGCTTTAGCAAATACTAGTAGCAACTCAGAGTCAGAGTCATCTTGAGGTGATTCAAGCATCTCCTCAGCTCGTTGAATAGCCCGCCCCGATGCCTCTAAATTACCCAGTGCAGACAAGTAAAAACCAAGATTTGTCAATGCTCTTGTATGCAACCGTTCTGAAGTGAGAGCCAGTAAATCTGCATTGAAAGCATCCGCGTGAGTTTTATTTCCTGATAAGCCAGTAGAACAAATCTCCACTACGCTGAAATTAAGTGCTGCGATCATTGTCTTGCAGGCTTTCAGATTTTGTCCAAGTGAATGGTGCAACTCACTCTGTGCAATGCGCGTCCGCAGAACCCCTGAGCGATCTCCCATTGAGGAGTACTTGGCTAAAGCTTCGTTCAGCAAAAGAGAGGCTTGCCAGGGGTAGCCTTGCCCAAGACGACTTAAAGCAGATTCATAGAGCGCTTGAGGAGCTGCAGACTGAGCAGGCTGACAAAAAGCCTGTTGTGCTGTCAAAGCAAGTGATAAAGCAGCGCACAGCAACACATTTAGTCTAGTCATGAATTTGAGGCCGAAGATGGCAAACATGATGAACTAACCAGAACACTTCGCTCTTCGGACACCTGTGCTTCAACAACAAAAGCTAGAGTACCGTCAGATCGCCTATGAAAACCAGACGGCTCAACCAAAAATACTTTCTTACCCGACTCTTCATCAACGATAAACGGGGCAGACAACGACAACTGTGGCTCTGCAGCTTTCTTCGAAGCAATAGGTAGCGTCTGAGAGAAGTTTCCTGGCTGAGCAGCAAGCCCGCCAGAGCTTTGCATTGAGAAAGATGACTGACCACTAGAAGAACCAGGTGAACACGCTAGATTGACAGTGTTAGTTCTTGGCTGTTGAATTTCAACTTGATCTACAAGGACGGGCCTATTCTCAACATCAATTTCAACTTGACCGTCAACACCAAAATCAGAAGTTGCTGAAATACGGCTCTGATTATCAGGGAAAAGTCCTTGAGTTGATATAGTGATTTGCCCACCAGTCCCCTGTTCTGCATTTGCGAGAATGTCGCTGTTTGAAAGCGTAATTAAGTCTGACTGGATCCTAATATTACCACCTGAACCAGCCCCCAAAGATGAAGCTGTAAACTGACTCTGATTCGACAGAATCAGTGGGCCATCAATGCTTAAATTAATGTTACCTCCATTATCATTAGCAGCTATAGCCGTAACGCGCCCTTTATTCGAGATAAAAGCATCAGAATTAATAAATATATCTCCACCCAAACCAGAGCCTTGATTAAAGGAACTCACTGTACCAAAATTATCTAAACTAATCGAGGGCGAAGTAATATCTACGATCCCTGCATCACCAGTAGGTGGAGATGGCAAATTCAAAGGATCCGCAATAAATCCTGGTAACGCAGAAGCAGATGCAACAATAGCTGAATCAAATCTAGTTCCATCGAAAGGATCTATCCTAAAACCTGATACAGATAAACTTTCTTGAGCATTAATATTCAAATCCCCCCCCGAACCAGCACCAAAAGTAGTAGATGCAATCACGGCACCATCAAAGATATTTAGGCGTTTAGTACTTAGATTAATATCAGCCGAGCTTCCTGTAGACAAAGAAGAAGAGATAAGAAAACTACCAATAGATGAAGTGGGTGACAATCCATCAATTTGAGTAGTATCGGCAACAATGATTGTAACAGGCTCGTTTGAATTACTAGATAAATTCAGAGCCGAAAGTATTCCAGAGTCACGAATAAATAAATTATTTGCACTAAGTTCGATGCTACCGGCAGACGCTGAATCAAAGCTAGAAGATCCAATTACAGAAGAATTAGACAAGGGATTAATTAGAGAGTCCCCTTGAATTAATACATCTTCCTGAATATCATATCTTGACCTACCTCCCAAGGCAGAATTCCTTGCAAAGGTCTGTATAGACGCTCCCTGAAGAATAGATAAATTACCTGCATATACTTCAATATCGGCACCGCGGCCACTAATAGCGTCAGAAATAATCCCAGCACCAAACTCAACCGGAACCGCAGATTGATTTAAGTTTGCATCAAAGCTTGAAGCATCAATTAAAAAATCACCAGAAACATCAAATCTCAAAGTACCACCACTTCCGCTCCCAGTATAACTATTATATATAAATGAATTTCCCAGAATCTGTAAGTTTCCCGCCTTAATTGAGACAAAGCTTCTAGAGGATCCAGAAGTATCAATCAAGGATGACTCATCCAATACAATTGGAGCATATATATTTTTTTTATCTTCTCCAGAGAACGATATATTACGCGAGGGGCCAAATCCATCAGCTGGAATTTGGCCTTGCTGAATACTAATTAACAAAATAGTCGCAGCAGGAGCAACAATTTTACCCCCACTTAATTCAATACCATTTGCGAACAATGAAATAGTCTGTCCTGGTAAAACAGACAAGCCTGAATCGACATCTCCTAGACCAGTAGCTGGACTCGTAGGTGTCTGCTGTTCAAGTTCATGGCCAGTACCATTAATGACAATGCCACCGGAGGTGCCGAGAAACTGAAGCTTCGCTAAGTCACCTGAGCTAAGATTGAGTAACACATTAGACTGCACAGGGTCTTCAATCGACAAGCTTTCACCATCAGTGAATAAAAGCTTGTTTGCTGTGGATGCTAGAAAGTCTCCACCAATATCCAGCATCGCACGACGATCGAGCAAGATACCATTAGGATTGAAAAAGGATATATCTGCCTTACCATTAGCAGTGATACCTCCATTAATACTCGAAGAAGTATTCCCTGTAACAATACTAAAAATAGTATTAATATTACGACTGTTCCTAAATACGGCCTGCTGTTCTTCGTTAAGATTGAATTTATCAAAAAAATGAAATAGATTGCTTCCTGAATTTTTCCCTCCATCTATGATATACCTCCTACCCTTTGAGTTTCCCTGAACATCGACAACTGTTGATGATGGTCCAGAAGGAACAACCTGAGCCTTAGCCAAACTGGAGGCATTTAGACTAATGAAAAAAGCATTAAGGAAAAGAGGTGTTAATCTAATATATTTCATGAACTTTCAGAACGAAGAAAGATAGACAACATCCTGACAATCTGACTAAGTGTCAAAAAGTCTAAATATATACTTCAGTATTTATGAATAGAATCAACTTACTCTTAGTAATTCCAATAGTGTTTTCTATCACAGCAAAACTCGTGGGCCTTATCCTTGCAATCAAATATTTTAAGCAAGAATCATTCAATAAGAGTGATGAGAAACCTAGCATTTCAATAATTGTACCAGTTCGAGGACTAGATCAAGGTGCAGAGGAAAACTATAAAAGCTATTTATCTCAGAAATATTCTGGTACATACGATATTATATTTGCATTAGAAGATAGTGATGATCCAGCAACATTACTACTAAAGAAGATACAAAAGGAAAGTCTTAATAGCTGTCCCGTACATATTGTATACAGCCATAATTGTTTAGGCTCTGGAAAACTAAAGAATCAAATTGCAGGTATTCAGAAAAGCAATAATGATGTCTTTGTGCTTGTAGACTCTGATGTCAGACTTAGCCCAGACTTTCTTTCACGACATGCATCCAGTATCGTCACAAATGATGAAATTGGTATCGCTTTTGCTGTACCTGCAGCAGTCGGAAGCAAAAATTGGATTGCTGCTTTACATAACATCTCGGTCTGTGCATCTATCATTAATTCTGGAGTATCAGCTCAACAAGAAAAAATTTCAGCAGCAGTTGGTTCGTGCATGGTGACACGCAGAGAAGTTGTTGAAAGAATTGGTGGGTTGGAATGTATTGCGAAGAACAAGGTTGGACTTGATATATCATTCAGTCAAGCCGTTACGAAAGCGGGCTATAGATTAAAGCTACTGAGAGAGCCTGCAAGAATTTATCACCATACAGATACATTAAGAAGACTTTGGTGGCAAGTTCATCGATGGCTAGTGACTATTCGATATTATTTTCCGTCCTTAACTCCAATCACTATATTCTTAGGCATTCCTTTCTGGTGGTCTCTAGCTTTCTTAATAACTACTATATTAAGTGGCAACTTTCAAATTTTGGGAATATTTCTTGTCATTTGTACATTGGTAACCGACATAACTTCTGCAGCAGCTATAAATATATTTATTGTTCGAGACAAACAATTGTGGCCTTTTCTCTGGGTTGCAGCCCTCTCAGAAATCTGGGTATTTCCTATATTTATTCAAAGTATATTTTCAAAACGAGTTCTATGGCGGAATAGATGGATCACACTCGACACAGATACGCTTAGCGCTGGATAGCAGCAATCATATGGCCGCTGGCATCAAACGATATTCTGCAATAGATACTTGTTCAAAACAACCAAAATCATTAAGGTATATCCTTCGCTCCCAACCTCTTTAGACACCTAATGGTAAAAGCAAACGACAGCTCAGCCCAGGGTTGCCAGTCGCCTTCTTCAAGATTAGTACAAGCAGACATTTCATATAAGTTTATTTTCTAGTATTCGATTGAGAGCTGAGACTGAAAAAGTAGCCACTATCTCTGCAAAGGGATGCCAGCCGTCAAAAGCCTCGACCCAATACTCACCCTCCTGCCATTCTGAATCGAAGACTATCCCCACCTGCACCGCCAAATCAAACCAAACACTAAACTCACGCTCTTCTTTTTCAGACGGAGATCGCAACGGCCCAACATCAGCCTCAGTTAAAACGACCGGCATCTCAGGTTGCATTAGCAAGGGTTTGATCCGACGATCACAACCTTCACCAATCCTACTGCCTTCGTTATCAGCAGTAGGATCTGTCTCTAGCTGCTGCGGTAGTGGCAGCTGAACAACCTTAGGCGATCGCAAGTTACTCTTGACTTGTTCAATCTTGCGCCGAAACCTCTCAGGAAGCGACAACTGGAGCTGCTGCCAGTTCTCTATGTGGGCAACCTCAGCCCTCTGATGAGCAATGCTGCCCCCCTCAGACTCCCCCCCTTCTTCAAGATTTTGCAATCCCAGCGCCGCTTGACCTGCCCTTTGGCCTTTGAGGGCCAGGGCAGTCGCGGCTGATATTTTGAGGAGTGCGTACACAAACCCTACTTGTATTAGGAGTTGTGAAATAACTATATGTAGTAGGAGTTTGAGTGGTTGGCTAACGCCTCCTTTTCTATTTTTTGATGGTTGTTGTGTAATGTCTCGCTCTGATTGGGTTTGAGACTGTTTTGAAGTGGGTGGAGCTTGGTATTCCTTCGGGTGCCACAATGACTTGTTGTGGGCCTTGTACAGGGTCTGCTGAGAGACATGAGAGAGTTCGATGATAGCCTTGGCGCGATCGCATACCTTCTTGGGCAGTCGTTCCTCTTCGACTAGCTGGGTAACGGCTTCTTTGATGCGATGGCTGGCGGCATTGCGTTTGGCTTGGTGATAGTTGAAGTCGGCGGGGGCTGTCTCTCTGCTGTGATATTTGGTTTCTCTTAGGGGGGTGGTTCCGTTGGGCCAGTAGTAGCGCATGGCCCAATATGCGATGTCTTTACACCTGCGGGGAAGTTCATGAACATGACGACTGTGTTGATAGAAGCCGGGGCTGTTGCGGGCGGTTTCTTCGACATAGTTTGCGATTTGTTCAACGGAGTCCATACCCATGAACACTCGGGCTTCACAGGCAAAAACTTTGAGCTTGGCGTTGGTTTGCCCAGCGCCGGTCCAGCCCTGGGCTTTCTCTTGGTCATTCCGCTGCTGCCAGCTATTTAAGGTTTTGGGGTGATGATGACGGCGGAGTTTGTAGGTCTCTTGGCTATCTGTGAGGGCGCGGGTAAAGGTTTCTATATCTTGATGGCTTGCGGCTTGCTCAAAGGCGGCTAGCCATTGATCTAGGGTCCAAGGGAGGGGGTTCAAGTCTGCATCGAGCGGGTAAAATCCACTCTCGGGCTGCATAGGTAGGCGAATGGCGGCGTATTTACTGTAGCCTTGCCCTTTGGGAACATAGCGTTTGGGGTTGGGATAGATCTCGCAGTCACCACCTATTAATTTGATACCGATGGCTTCTAGATTCAGTTTGATGCAAATACTTAACCAGTAGCTTGAGACGGGTTGGGGAAGCGGAAGGTAGAGGTGCAGACCACCACTAAAGCTGCTCTGGCACAGAAGAGTTCTACAGATACCAATGTCTTCCAGCATCTCCTGAATCCTGGGGAGCCACTGGGGGTTATGGCTGGGATGGTAGAGGGAGTGGTGGTCGATGTCGATCACGAGCCACCGCGACTGGGCATTGGGGCGGATACCGACTAGGCTTTCGGGATCTTGATGAAGCTGCTCTAGCTCGATGGGCGTTAAGGGAAACTGACCAATCGTCTCCCACTGGGGCGATTCGTCGGGGTGGGGAGCACTGGCATAGATCCAATCCCAACCGTTAGGGAACAGTTCAGCTAGCTTTCGGCCAGTTGCACTCTTGGGGAGGGGATCTTGAGTGCGGCGAGAGGTCTTCTGATGCCTTCGAGAGCGACGGCGCTCGTCGGAGGGCTGAGGGTATGCGCCTGCTCTCATGGGGTGACTCCATAAGAGTGAGCTGAATTTTGGACGCACGAATCCACCGCCAATAATGGCGTTGGCCGTCGAACACTGTTGAACACGTCGAGGCTCCTATCGTAGTGATGGAGCGAGGTCGAGGTCGTCCGTTAAGAGATATTTATCGCTGGTTGCACTTCTGCATGTTTCCAGCTTAAAATAGGCGAACGACCTAAAGGTTTTAACATCTAGCCTGCTAAGCTTTCAGTTAATTCCCGCGACTTCGCGAAATAATTGCCTAAAGACCTGAGATGCCAGTCTCGGGTTTTTTAGGTTTTAAAGACCGTTTTAGATTCCTCCTTGCGCGTTCTGTTCAATTACCGATCAAGTGTACGCCTCACGCCCCTATCGACAAAGGGTTTAAAACAAAAGATCACAGGATCTATAAGTAGACACACCTCCATTGAAGTATAGGGAGACCCCCAAAATCATCCAAAATTTGGGCCAAAATCCAGCTTTTTAGTAACGATATGTAAACATCACCTTGAGTTATGTAAAGCACGGAGGGTTTTGGGGGGCTTCTGACGAAGGTTGTAGGGAAAGAAAAAGAGCGGTAGCCTAACGATAGAATCGTCCACACAAATACCCATGAGAAACCAGCAGCTTGCATCACTCGCAACATCCCTTCTCGTGAGCCAAGGATTCATCGCTACAGCGATCGCACAGCAGATACGACAGCCGACGCAGGCAGAGCTAGGGGAAGTCCAGAGAGCGGTGGGAAATCGGAACGCTGTTTTTTTGATAAGAGACAGGAGTTTTGATGGAGAAGAGCTTAAGTTTCCAGCAATTCCTGAAATCAAGCTTGGCCGCGCTCTAGAAGACTCCGAAACAACTGAGAATTTGCTGGCTGAAGCGGAAAGAAAATTTCAGCGAGGAGATTTAAAGGGAGCACTTGAACTATATACCAAGGCGATAGCACTTGATCCTGACAATGCCGAAGCTTATAGCTCCAGAGGCTTCCTGTTTGTCGTCATGAAAGAAATTGACAGAGGAATTGCAGATTACACAAAGGCTATTAGCATCAATCCTGAACTTGCCCTGGCTCTGAGAAGCAGAGGGGAGGCTTACATGATTCAGCAGAAATACACTGAAGCACTCTCAGACTTTTATCAAGCGCTGACGTTCGATGCGAAGGATGCTAAAACTTACTACGATCTTGGAATTGTCTACTTCGCATCAGGCAACTACAATGATGCGAAAAAAAACGTAGATCTTGCAATCAAACTTACTCCTGAGAGAGCTTCCTTTTACAGTCTACGCGGCAGCGTCTACATGGCGACTGGCGAATTCAATCAAGCAGCATCAGACTTTTCTCAGATGATTACCTTCCAGCCAGAAAATCCTGAAGGCTATATCAATCGAGGTGCTGCCCACATCAAGCAAGGCAAACATTCAGAAGGTATCTCTGATCTTACGAAAGCACTTTCAGTTGACCCCGGTAACGCTAACGCATTTTACAGTCGTGGACGCTCTTACCAAATCACCCAACAATTCGAGCAAGCATTCACCGATTTCACTGAAGTAGTATCTCTCGAACCCAATAATGGAAGAGCATTCATGAACCGTGGCATTGTCCAAGGAAAGAGGGGAAAGATAAAGGAGGCAAAGATAGACTTACGAAAGGCCATTGAGTTACTACAGCAGCAAAACGATGCTGAAGGATATCAAGAAGCGGTTGCTGCATTGAGTGAAATCTAAGCTATTAGATCCTCTCCAGCCACCCCACCAGATCATCCCTTTCCGTAAAATCCAACAACGCCTCTCCCAGCGCCTCAGTCTGCTCTAGAGACAGCGATTGAATCTGCGATCGCCTCAGCCGGAATCTCCCCAATGCGGCGGTTGAGCTGGCGGAGAACGAGGGACTGGCTTTCTTCGAGACGCCCTTCCTCGCGCCCTTCTACACGGCCTTCATCTTTAATGTCTTGATAGATGACTGACTGTTGCATAATTTCCTTGCGAAGAACTCGATTGATAAAGCTCCTTTCCAATGATAACCCGGCCAGAATTGCAGCAGCGGCCACCACGTTACTTTGCTCTCACATACCCTCCATTACATCAGACCGAGCAGCCACTTGCTGCAAGGTTCTTGCTTTGTCTGATGTTTGCGTCAATACAGCAAAGGGCAACAACCCTGGTGAGTTGAGAAAAGCTTCTGTCGGCTGCTCCCAAAGCCGCACAACCTCATATTCATGCCGGGTTCCCTGAATCTCAAAGACCGTCTGATAAACCAACTCAGAACTTGTCGGAGTCAGATAGATCACCACCTGCTTCATCTGTTTATTAGGAAAACGGCGAAAGACCCGCAGCCTATAATCAATCATCCTGAAGGCCATTATTTTATCTGGCTCAGTTTGGAATTCCAGATGGAGTACAAACTCTTCAGACTCCAATAGAATCAATGCATCTGCGCGAATCGGCTCCAGTGATAATTCAGAAGGACTCAGCTTCGTAAAAGCGATGGGTCTACCCAGCAGCCACGAAGCGAAATCGCTCGAAAATGACTCTGCGAGGAACTTACAGGTGCTGTCATACATAGAGTGATTTTATCAGACCGGACCCGCAGAAAATGAGATCGCATCTTTGAACACGGACATAATAGAAACGAACACAGCCCGTTCAGCCTTTCACCATGCCCCAGCTTCTTTTCAGCGCCCCTGTCCTCACCCAAGCCAAAACGATCGCAACCCACCCCCATCACTACGATCGCCCCCAGGTCCAGGGGTTCACCATCGACGGCCCCACATCTCTCGACCTCGACGATGCGATCTGGCTAGAGGAAACAGAGACTGGCGCAACTCTCCAAGTCCATATCAGCGATGTATCAGAACATATCCCCCCAGGCACTCCCCTAGATGAAAGTGCGATCGCAACCACCCGAAGCGATACTACAAGCAGGGCAACGATCCAATGTTGCCGCGAGTCCTCAGCGAGGATGCCCTGAGCCTACAGGAAGGCCAACCCCGAGCCACATTGACGTTCGAGCTAGAGCTAGACCCAACAGGCAAAGTCACTGGCTGCAGAATCTTCGAGTCTCAGCTCCAGAGTGCAAAGCGGTTCAGCTACTCCCAGGCCGACTATGCGATCAGCCACCCAAAACTCCGATGGCACAGCACGCTGAAGCTGATGCAGGAGTGGACCGCAAAGCTGAACGCGCAGCGGAAGGCAACAGGGGCACTCGGGGCCATGTCCGTCTTCGGCAGCAAGGTCTACCTCGACGAAGAAGGGCGAATTACCAACAATCCAAATGCCAGATTCCACAGCCATCGCATCATTGAGGAAATGATGATTGCGGCCAACACTGCCGCCGCCCAATGGCTAGCCGACCGCGATCAACCAGCGCTCTACCGCAACCACACGGCAAAAGCGATCGCACCCGGCCAGGACGACATGCTGCAGGCATTGCTGGTGGCGGGGTCTGCTCAGGAGATACGACGGCGGTTGATGAGCTGGCTCAATAAGGCTGAATATGGACCGGCGCTGATTGGACACTTTGCGCTCAATCTTCCGGCATACGGGCACTTCACTTCGCCTATTCGTCGAGTTGCCGACTTGATCAACCATCGGATCATAAAGGCTCTGCTACGCGGGGAGGCGTCCCCCTATTCAAAGGAGGATCTAGAGAATTTAGGTCGGCATATCAATGGGACTGTGCTCGAAGAAGAACAACGCACCAGCACCTACTTCAAGGACAAGGCGAAGCAGGAGCTACAGGAAAAGCTGGAGTCTGATGAGAGTTTTGATGAGCTGCCCGAGAAGGAATTCTCGCGGTTGATCAAACATGCTGAGGGTGAGCTGCCGCCTGCTCTGGCAGAGGAGGTGCGATCGCGCTTGTCTCAGGGGAGGCTGGTGGTGCTCGACTACTATTTATTGCTTATACAAGGAAGGGACCGGGAGCTGCAGGAGCGGGTTCTCTCGCACCTTGAGAGTAAAACTCAGGATGCAGCAAGCGTCTTGTCTATGGCCGTTTCTCAAGAGCAAGAGTGGGAGAAACTGGAATATACAGAGTTATCGCAGGAGGGTTCTTTCTTGGCCTGGGCTGAAGTATACATCGATGGCGATGTGCGGACGACGGTGGGGCCGGGTTGCGATCGGCGGAAGCTGGCGGCGAAGCATCGGGCTTGTTGGCTGTGGCTCTGTAGCTTTGTTCGCGGGGAGCTGGCGGGAGTCGATGCGCGGGTAGTGCCGGAGCAGCCGGTGGTTGAGAGTGCAGTAGAGCCGGTGGTGGAACCGCGTGAACTGAAGCTGAAGGCAATTCTAGAGAAGCCTTTGGTGGATGGACAGAACCATGTGGGGACTTTAATTGAAATCTGTCAGTTGATGGATTGGGAGTCTCCAGTCTTTGTATACGAGGAGCGATCGGAGGGGTTCTACTGCCGGTGCGCTTGTGCTGGGGTTGTGGGGGATGCGATCGCGCAGAAGAAAAAGTTGGCGAAGCAGAGGGCGGCATCTAGTGTTCTATTACATTTGGCAGAGCTTAGAACAAATTGGTCATACCTGAAGCATTAGCCAGACAAGCAACCGAGAGTGGAAAAAGTTGGAACCATGCCTTGTATATCTTGGAGCAGTTGAGAACTCTCAGCGACAACCATTCGGAGTCGATCAACCGGACCATTAGTATAGATGAGCAAATGAAACCGAGAAAGAACGGCCCAAGCACAAAGTAATCAGAAGAAATAGTCAGGGCCACAACTGACAATAGTGAATCATCTAGCGAGAATCCGTGACCTATCAGTCCACAAAAACCGCTCAACACAGTAAGTACACTTATAGAGGCTCTCGGCAGCAACGAAAACGTGGCCATCATCAACCCAGTCGTTATCAGCAGTACGAGCAAATATCCAAGCCACTCACTCTCTTTCCTGAATGAAATACTCATTGATTTTCCAAGAAATGAGTACTCTCTTTGATTGATTATTAAGACCATTCCCATAGAATGATCCGCCATGCCCCTTCAAGACGAAACAACCCAGGATTAGTCCCCAAAAGACACTATCTTCCGACAACCCAACGTACTGTAGCAACTGCCTGAATCTAGCTACCCCCCTTTATTCTAGAGGGTTGCGACTTTGCAACGCAACCCTCTAATCTGAGATTTCGGTCTACTCTGGACTTATATTGTACTTTTTGTATGTTTGAATTAACATCTGAGATCCTTCTTCATTACCCTCTTTCTTGAATAGATCTGCCGCAGTTTTTAAATCTTGCCTCGCTAGATTTATCTTTCCCATTGAAGCATAAACAGTTCCTCGATTTGCGTATGCTTCACCAAAGAATGGATCTAGAGAAATAGCATTGTTATAGTCAGATAGTGCTCTGAAATATTGCTGTAATTCAGCATAAACAAGGCCCCGCCGATTATAAACTATAGGATTTTCAGGACTAAGAGAAATAGCTTCTTCAAAATCAGAAAGGGCTTTAGGATATTCCTTCAAACGGTAGTAGGTAAGGCCACGAGCGGGATATACAATAGAGGAATCAAATCCTTTTGAACTTAGACTAATAGCATATTCGTAGTCATAGATGGCCTTCTCATATTCGTTTAATAAATAGTAGGTGCGACCTCGGTTATAATACCCATCTGATAATCCACCATGTTTAATCGATTGATTAAAATCAGTAAGGGCTTTATCATATTCTTTTATTTCTAAGTAAGTAATTCCCCGACTGTTATAGAAATGGGGACTTTTCGCACCTTTTTCAAAAGCTATTGCATAATCGGAGAGCGCTTTGTTATATTCCTTTAGTCTTGCATAAGTATTTCCCCGATTGACATAGACATCGATATCATCTGCTCCCCTTTCAACAGCTTCCTGATAATCGGAGAGCGCCTTGTCATGTTCATTGATTATGGAGTAGACATCTCCACGACTAGAATATGTTCTGGCATTTCTTGGGTTGATGGAAATAGATTTATCGTAATCTAATATTGCTTTAGAATATTTATTTAAACCAAGATATATAAGCGCACGATTATTATATGTTCTTGCTTCATATGGATTGATTGATATGGCCTTTTTAAAACTTGATAGTGCCTTGGCATCTTCTTTCAAGTAAGCATAAGCAAGCCCACGATTGATGTATGGTGCGGCATTGTATGGATTGATTGATATAGCCTTATCAAAATCAGATACAGCTTTAGTGAATTCATTAAATTGAGCGTGAATTAGTCCCCGATTGTTGTACAGTTTCGAATTCTTCGGATGACGCTTAATTAGAGTTTCTAGATGTGATTGCAATCCTATATGGCCTGTGTATTGCTGCTCTTTATAAAGGTCATCGAATAGTACGGGTTGAAGTATCCACTCAATTTTTTTATTTGCATAGGCAGATTGAAAGGAGGTTGAAACTAGTATGGCTGCACTGAGCAATATAGTCGTTATTGGATGAAAAATTTTCATGGAGTATAAATCTAGATCTTGACAGCACCTAAGAAATAGTTTTCCCATTTCCCATCTTTTTCTCAACGATATCCAGTTTTTTTTGGTGCTCTACTGGTTGCGGGCTTAGTGGCACAGAAAAGTCTTGAAAGGCTTACCCAGAGGGATCAAAGCAGGATGTTGTTGTCAAATTAGCTGACATGGTATACGAGCGGGCGAAACCGTCAGCTCGGAGTAGCCAAACTCATTTGAGGGCATAATCTCCGATGATTTTGGTTTCGATGCAACCTGCCTAATTGTCACCATCCGGTACAGCTCACCCTAATACTTCCGTCATAGAAGCGATCGCAATCTCCTTGCAGAGCAAATCCGCCCCCGCCCAACAAGAGGCCCAACCACAGCCGCCCCAGCGATAACCCCAACCGCTCCTGCAACTCATCCAAAGAAACATTGATTCTGCCATTGCCCAAATGCTGTGCGATCGCATCCACCCAAGCCCCCACGTTCTCTTCCTCGATCACATTCAACACCTCTTCGGGTTCCTGCAGCTCAAGCTCCTGCAGCAACACCTCCTTCTCCACGATCGCAACGCGAGATTCAATCCCGTCATCAGGCTTAACTGGTGGCTTCCGGCCCTTGGGCTGGCGCAATAGAGCTAACACATCGAGATACTCGGCTTTCTAGATCAACCCGGTAAACCATCAAGATTAAAATCATCCCTCTACTGAGACTATCCTTCAACAGAATCAAGCTTGCGGTTAATCCGTCGAATCAGCTTGGCCACATCCTTATCCATAGGCGTTAGTTCCTGTACACCAGGTTCTAGGCTGGAGCGTTGCCAGCGGACTAATTCAGAACGCAGACGCCTTAAAGCAGTTATTTCAAGTTCAGTTTCAGAAAGGCGGACATCTGTCACACTTTTCCCTGTCTCAGTGTTGAGATATCGTCGGACAGTACGAATGCTCTTACCAATAATTATTTCCAAGGCTGGACGGAGCGCTTTTTTACTTTTGGGTGGCCGACCTTTTACATCGACATACCCGGCTTCCTTGAGTTGTGCGGCAAGAGATTTTACTTCCGAGGGGGTGTAGTCTCGACGTTTTTCATTTTCACTAACTTCAACTTGAAGTGCCAGGTCTGGATCTTGTTCTGCATCAAAGGGCATGATTCGTACCGGAACCAGCTCGTTTGGGAAATGTCTACGGTAAGCTTTGGTATCTATATCTTTGAGGAGATGGATTGCGGCTCTGCGGTGGGCACCGGCTAATAGTCGGCCTCGGTTATCCGTGACTAAAGGTTCCAATAGACCTAAGACGGCAATCGATTCCATCAGTTCTTCTACATGTTCAACCTGTATGTCTCGGGTATTACTACTGCGATCAAGTATCTTCTCTAACGGCCATGATGACGGTTTTGCCTTCTCTTCCTGGGCTTGTGCTTCTACTGCACGGTCCTGCTTTTGGATGGCAGTGCCTGCCTTGGTTGCAGAATCCACCATATCTGCACTACTACGTCTTGGTCTTGCCATGATGCTCCATAAAATATTGATTTGGTTACAAGTAGATATGTCAGGCTAATTTTTCAAGCTGTTCAAACCACTGCACGATTTGGGTCAGCTCTTGGGCAGCGCGAGAATTCGATGCATACTCCATCAAGGGAAGCTGTTGAGCGCCTGCTTGGGCAATATTTACATCTTGGTGAATCGTAAAATTTTTCACGTCCTTATACACTTCAAACAACTTACCGGGTAGTTGTTTATCCATTGCTCGGCGTTCGTCAACCTGGGACATTACAATGGCCCAGTGCTGGGCACCCCGTCTACCTTTGCTGGAATAGTCTTCAAGGATACCGATGACTCGATTAGCTCCCATGATGGCAAATGGGTGGGCATTGGCAATCACGAGGGCTATATTGGCTGCCACTATTCCTAAGCGCTCTAAGCTTTCATTGCCTGGAGGACAGTCAAGCAATACTGCATCATAATCCAGAGTGGAGATCGAATCGGCAAGGTCTTCTGGATGAAGTGATTGTACTTGTTGGCTAGTCAGGTTTGGTCCACCCGGTAAGACATCGAGGTTTTTGGCTGCAGATAGCGGTATCGGATTTTGCCCTGTCAAAAGTTCTGCTGTTCCAGGTGCAGTGGGATCTACGCCCAGTGCATAAGCAGCATTGGACTGTGGATCCAGGTCAATAAGAAGCACTTTCTTATCCTGGGTGCTCAAGATAGAAGCAAGACCACTAGAAATTGATGTTTTACCAACCCCACCTTTTCTGGCAGCTACAGCGATACGATGTTGAATCATGGGCTGATTGAGGAAGGGATATATGATCTTTGGAAAATCAACCCTTCTATTGAATCACGGAAAGTTTGAACACAATATCTTTACCTGATTAATAACGGTATTGAAAGCCTGAGATGTTCGAAAGTAACTAAATATTTAGGGGTCCGTGGTCTGTGCAAGCCACCTCACCAGATCGCCCCGTTCTGTAAAGTCCAACAGCGCCTCCCCTAATGCTTCAGTCTGCTCCAGAGTCAGCGACTGTATTTGCGATTTCAAGCTTCACGACTAAACTTAGAGAACTTGTAGACTACAACTGTTTCTATCCCTTCAATTCTTTCTCTCTACCCTGACTGATCCGCATCCACATCGGCATTTGTAACTCTCGTCCGGCCTGAATGCGTTCAATTGCAGCCATCAGTTCGACTCGAACATCAAATTCAGTTTCTAACTCTGAAGCCTGCTTCAAGGGAGCGACAGCACTCGTATCTCCTAACTCGTTAAGAAAGCGACCCGCTCGCCATCTGACTAAGCTAGAAGAATCTTGCAAAGCTTTAATCATCGTCTCAGCTGCCTTGGGGTCTCCCAAATCACTGAGAGCATCCCCTGCTGTCCGTCGCACGATGGGAGAACGATCTGAGAGTAATACCTGACATAGAGGATCGAGGGCTTCAGGATTTTCACTTGCACCCAAAAGGGCTGTGGCCCAACGGCGGATGCCGTTGCGCTCATCTTTCAGAGCGACTGCAACTGCCGAGAAGGTTTCTGAATCTACTTCAATCTGCTGAATCGCTTTGAGCCGTCGCTTCCAATCAGTCTCGCGGAGTTCCGATAGCAACACTTGCTGAGACTGTTCAGAATGAGGAATTTCCTTCCCTCGCTCATGATCAATTGCTGACTTCTCAATTTGATTTAATTCAGGCTCGTCAATCAGAATATCGATCTCCTCAGCGACCTGTT
Organism: Acaryochloris thomasi RCC1774; assembly: GCF_003231495.1. NCBI lineage: Bacteria > Bacillati > Cyanobacteriota > Cyanophyceae > Acaryochloridales > Acaryochloridaceae > Acaryochloris > Acaryochloris thomasi. Next base: position 4,129 of record NZ_PQWO01000037.1, on the reverse strand, counting down.
GAGCAATTTCATTTGGTGGCCCAAATTGTGGTTGATAGGGGGACCAGAGGCGCTCAACAACATAATCAGCATTGGTTGATTCAATCGCTCTCTGGAGAGCCTGATTAAACCGCTCTGGCAATGCGACACGAGCCTGCTCACCCTCGCCAGAAATCACACGAACTTGGATGGGAATGCCTCGAAAAACCTGAACAGCTACTTCTACCTGGCCGAAGTTTTGAGTCTGGCTCTGCGCAGACGAACCCTTATTCTCAGAGAAGGAGGATTGGCGTTGGACGAGACTATCGCCGATGCTCGAATCTGCCTCTTCTGCAAGCCCGAGCAGACTGCCTGCTTCTGACAAGATGGGTTGCCAATCCGTATTCCCTTTGCGCGTTAACGTGATGAAATCACCCATTAAGAAGACAGACTGTATCCCTTCTAGAGCAAGCAAGTCCTGAAAGACTTCTGGTGCGTCAATAAATTCGCCATCTTTTTTGAGGGTCAGGGGCTTAGTGCCAATCTGTTCATCTAGATTCAGCTTCATGCAGTTCGGACTGGGTGTTGTCTCGATCGAGCGAAGTTTCATCTTAAAACTCGTAACGGTTGACGCAGTATGAATTACTCGTGAGATTTCAGCCAATTTGTGAGATCAGACCTTTCTGTAAAATCCAGCAACGCCTCTCCCAGCGCCTCAGTCTGCTCTAGAGACAGCGATTGAATCTGCGATCGCAACTCAGCCGGAATCTCCCCAATGCGGCGGGCAAGCAGACGAAGGACGAGGGAGCGTTCACCCTTGAGAGCACCCGTTTGCTCTCCTCTCTGTTCACCTTCCTGCTGAATATCTTGATAGATCACTGATTGCTTCATGATGTCTTGCCTCAGCACTTTGTAGATGGTGTTCCTATCCAATGATAACCCTGCCAGAATAGCGGCAGATGCTGTCACATTGCTTTGCGCCCGTTTATCCTCAATAGCCTCTACCCTTGCAGAGACTTGTCGCAATATCTGGGCTTTGTCTTGAGCCTGCGTCAGTACCGCCAAAGGCAATAAACCCGCTGAATTAAGAAACGGCTCAGTGGGCTGCTCCCACAGCCGAATAACTTCAAACTCATGACGAGTGCCCGGTATTTCAAACGTTGTTTGATAAACCAGCTCTGAGGTCGTCGGATTCAGATAGATGACCACCTGCTTCATCTGCTTCCTCGGAAAGCGCCGGAAAGCACGAGTCCTATAATCCAACATCCTAAAGGCCATTGTTGGATCTGCTTCAGTCTGAAACTCCAAATGCAGGATGATATTGTCCGATTCCAGAAGAATCAAGGCATCGGCACGAATCGGTTCTACTGCAAGTTCCGATGGGCTTAACTGGGTTAGGGTGACTGACTGACCCAACAGCCAGGCAGCATAATCGTTCGAAAATGCCTCCGCTAGGAACTTACAGGTGTTGTCAAACATGAAGCTGTTCTACCGTGAGTATCTATGAAGCAGTGATGGCCTCTTCATCAGCAGTTGCTTCAGGCTCTACCGCTGGCTCTGGCTTGAGCTTCTCACGCACCTGCTGCTCTACATCTTGAGCAAACTCAGAATTCTCTTCTAAATACTTGACGGTATTCTCCCGGCCCTGAGCAATGTTGTTGCCGTCATAGCTGTACCAAGCTCCCTTGCGGACAATGATGTTGTGCTCTTCAGCCATATCCACAATGCAACCCAATGTGGAGATTCCTTGGCCAAAAAGGATATCAAATTCAGCAATGCGGAACGGGGGAGCCACCTTATTCTTGGCGACTTTCACTTTGACACGATTGCCATAGCCTTCATTGCCCTTCTTCAAGGTCTGAATCCGACGGATATCTAGTCGAACCGAAGCATAAAACTTGAGCGCATTGCCCCCAGTGGTCACTTCAGGGTTGCCGTAGGTGACGCCGATCTTCTGCCGGAGCTGATTGAGGAAAATGACTGTACTGCCAGATTTGGCGATATTGCTGGTCACTTTGCGACAGGCTTGACTCATCAGTCTGGCCTGCAGGCCCATGTGGGAATCCCCCATCTCGCCTTCAATTTCAGCTCTGGGCGTGAGAGCAGCAACAGAGTCAACAACCACCAAATCAATGGCGGCGGAGCGCACCAGTTGATCAACGATCTCCAGAGCCATCTCACCTGAGTCCGGCTGGGAAACGAGAAGCTCTGCGATATCAACACCCAGAGCACCTGCATAGACAGGATCTAGGGCATGTTCGGCATCAACGAAAGCTGCAGTACCTCCGTCTTTTTGAATCTCGGCGATCGCGTGGAGGGCCAATGTGGTTTTACCCGAGCTTTCAGGACCGTAGATTTCAATGACGCGTCCCTTGGGAAGACCACCACCAAGGGCAATATCAAGGGTCAAGGCTCCAGTGGAAATGGTTTCCACCTGCATCCGAGCGGCATCACCGAGGCGCATAATGGCTCCTTTGCCATAGGTGCGTTCAATCTGGTTGACGACCACTCCTAGGGCTTTCTCTTTATCTGTATTCGCGCTGGTAGCCATAGTTCTCTCTCGTGAAGGGTAGTGATGTGCCTATGAAGGTGCTGACTGGTGTTCTGTGGGTCTTTATAGTACGCTTATACCATAACAGGGTCAAGCACCATTTTTTGCCCCTTTCTTTGAGGCTAATGGAAGCACTGAGATGAATGCTCAGGTCAGACTGATTCACGTTTCAACCTTCCCAGACTGGATTGTTTGGGTCAGCTATTCTGATGCCGATGAATACCGCTGCTGGGTCAGAACACCGGAGGGGGCAGCGCTTCATGATGGAGAACGATACGCTTCAGAAGAAGCAGCTCTGGAGGCAGGAAGAATTTTTATCTACTTTTCCCTAGAGCCTGAGATTGCGGGGGAATGGCTAGGGCGTCAAAGCTGGAGTGGTGGTCTCTAGCCAGTCAAAGACACAGGCGAGCTGCTCTAGGGTGATCAGACCGTATTGCCACAGGATAATGTGCAGATGGCTCGATGGTTCAGGTTGCTGACGTAGCGCGAGGTTGATAGACTCACTGGGTATCGTCAACTCCTGTCTCAGATATTCGATTAGCTTGGCCTGAACAGAGGAAGACATGCGTCTGCTCGATGAGAGTGTGCGGAGTTCAGAAGAGTGTTGATAGTAAGTTAACTCAGTCCTTACCTTGTGTTTCCTATCGAAAGATAGAATCAATAATTCCCTGTTGATAGATATTCAGTTAATTTGTGCAGATTTGCCGATAGTGTTAGAAATCTTTGCACCTTCATAGATAGGAGACTAGCAAGCCGTGATTGAACAGCGTTTCTCAACAGAAGCAATCACCCAAGCCAAAGCGGTCTCATCTCAAACCGCCGCCGATGATCGCATCCTAGTCCAGGGCATTACCATCGACGGCCCCACCTCCCTCGACCTCGATGATGCGATCTGGTGCGAAGAAACAGATACAGGCGCAACCCTCCAAGTCCACATCAGCGATGTATCCGATCGCATCCCCCAGAACACCCCCCTCGACTACAGCGCGATCGCAACCACCCAAACCCGATATCACAAGCAGGGCAACAGCCCCATGCTGCCGAGGATCTTGAGTGAGGCCACACTGAGCCTGCAGGAGGGACAACCGAGAGCCACACTTACGTTCGAACTAGAGTTAGCCAATGACGGCTCAGTCAGTAACTGCAAGATTTTCGAGTCCTGCCTGAGTAGCGCCAAACGCTTTGCCTACGCTGAAGCCGACTACGCCATTGCAAGCCCCAAACTCCGCTGGCACAATACGCTAAAGCTATGCCAGCAGTGGGCCGCCAAGCTGAACCAGCAGCGGATGGCGACAGGGGCTATTGGAGCATCAGCTTTCGGTAAAAACATATACATCAATGAAGAAGGCAAACTCTCCACCAATCCCAATGCTAAGTACCATAGCCATCGCATAATTGAGGAATTTATGATTGCGGCCAATACTGCTGCTGCCCAGTGGTTAGCCGACCGCGATCAACCGGCCCTCTATCGCAACCACACCGCCAAAGCGATTGCACCCGGCCAGGACGAGATGCTGCAGGCGTTGCTGGTGCTGGGGTCGGCCACCGCGATTCGGCGGCGACTGCAAGGCTGGATGAATAGAGCTGAGTATGGCCCCGCGCTCATTGGACACTTTGCTT
>NZ_PQWO01000036.1 GCF_003231495.1 Acaryochloris thomasi RCC1774 | reverse complement strand
AGGTGCGGGATGCGGCCAGCGTGTTGTCTATCGCTGTTATTCAAGAGGATTCTTGGGATGCTCTGAAATGTACAGAGTTATCGCAGGATAGCAGCTTTTTTGCCTGGGCTGAAGTATACATCGATGGTGAGCTGCAGACGACGGCGGAGGCGGGTTGCGATCTGCGTAAACAAGTGGCGCGGCATCGGGCTTATTGGTTATGGCTCTCTGCCTTTGTTCACGGGGAGCTGGTGGGTGTTGATGCGCGGATTGTGCCAGAGGTGCCGGTGGTTGTCGCTGAAGTAGAACCGATGGTGGATTTGAAGGAGGAGAAGTTGCGATCGTTGCTAGAGAAGCCTCCGGTTGATGGGCAGAATCATGTGGGGCGGTTGGTCGAGATCTGTCAGCTCATGGACTGGGAGTTACCGACCTTTGAGTTCGAGGAAGTTGAAGAAGGGTATCGGTGTATATGTTTTATGGAATTCTTAGGGGAAGGAATTGAGGGGATTGCGATCTCAGGGAAAAAGAAGTTAACCAAGCAACGGGCGGCGATGTTTGTGCTTGAAGAGATTCAAGGCAAGCAATCAAACTCATCGTGATTGTTCTAATTCACAAAGCGGATGGGTAGCTCCATATGGATGCCGCTAGAATACCAAAGCATTGTCTTTTCAAGGCTTTGCGATTTTACTTTCATTTTCTGGACAACAATCTATGTCAATTTACGTCGGCAATCTCTCCTACGATGTCACCGATGCAGACTTAAGCGGTGCTTTTGCCGAATACGGTACTGTCAAAAGCGTCAAGCTCCCGACCGATCGTGAAACCGGACGCCCCAGAGGTTTTGGGTTCGTTGAGATGAGCAAAGATGCCGAAGAGGAAGCTGCCATCGAAGCTCTTGATGGAGCTGAGTGGATGGGACGCGACCTCAAGGTGAACAAAGCAAGACCCAAGACAAACAGCGGGGGTGGCACTGGTTGGTAATGCCTTGTCTTTAGGCTGCGAACAATCACATAACTCAATCCATAAAAAACAAGGGACAGTCTTAGGGTTGTCCCTTTGTGATGTTTGCCTGTGGAATGATTCCACAGGGTGGGTGGGGAGGATGTAATCTCACCAGCTCAGTATCATGCGGCAACGCAACGGCTCAAGCAATTGCACCCTATCGGCCAAACGATCGCACTGCGGGAGATTACGGGCGATCGCTATGGCCGGACGGTAGCAGAGGCAGGGGAGTCAGTTGGCCTACAGCTTGTGAGCGAAGGGTATGCGGTCGGTATATCGCAGATATCTTGACGGCTGCGCTGAGACGGAAGGCGAGGGTTCTGTTGCAAGGATTGGAGCTGGAGATGGTAGGCTAGGAGCCTTGCCACTCCTAGCTTCCAGTTATGCCTGTTGATCGCCCTTTCAAATATCGCCAATATCCACCCTGCATCATTCTGTGGGCAGTGCGCTGGTATCTTCGGTATCGACTGAGCTATCGGGACGTTGCTGAAATGCTAGCTGAGCGGGGTGTTTCAGTTGACCACACCACCATCTATCGATGGGTTCAGCGCTATAGCCCTGAACTTGATGCACGCTGCCGCCGCCATCTTCGCTCCACCAACGACTCATGGAAGTTAGACGAAACGTATATCGATATCAAAGGTCGCTCCTATTACCTTTGGCGAGCAATTGATTCATCAGGCTTCATGCTCGACTTCTTACTGACAGCTAGGCGAGACACCCAAGCAGCTAAACGCTTTCTGCGTAAGGTCTTACAACGAGAGCATGTTGAGCAATTTCCCCGAGTGATTAACACAGATAAATACGTGGTCTATCCCAGAGCCATTGAGGAACTGCAAGAATCAGGTGAATTATCGGAAGAGTGTGAACATCGCCCCGTGAAATACCTGAATAACCTGTTGGAGCAAGATCATAGATTTGTGAAACTTAGAGTCAAAGCAGGACTTGGGTTTCAAGACTTCTGGAGTGCCAAGCGAACAATCAGAGGGTATGAGACGATGAATGCGATTCGCAAGGGGCAGATCGTTGGTGTTGAGAAAGGAGATATTCGGTCTCAAAATCACTTCATTTGTGACATCTTTGGGGTAGCTGTATAAAAAATCAGGGGAATCCTAGCTTTCTCGTACCCTAATTAGTTGTTGCAACACAACCCTTGGTTATGTTCAAGCCTACCAGAATAGCTCAGCTCTCAGCAGGCTTGGCTACTCACTACTGACAGTTTCCTTTTAAACGCTAACTTTGAAAGTACTATTAATTTGACCTGTTCTATTCTAACACAATGAATAAACTTCTAGTTATTGCTCTCCGTATTTTTCGTTATGTTACTTATGGTCCTACAGACATATATGTAGTCTCATATCCTAAGAGTGGGAGAACATGGCTTCAATCATTAATCAGAAAATATTTATCACTAAAGTATGATCTGCCAGAGATTGAAATACTCTCGCCCAAATTATTGACAAAGGGGATAGGTCTACCAAGAATAAAGTTCACTCATGACGAGACACATTTTTCAGCTCTATTAAAATACGATAAATTATCAACAAGTAAGCGGAAATTTCATGGGAAGAAAGTTTTACTAATAAAACGAAACATCAAAGATACATTAGTGTCTTCATACTTTCACACAACAAAGAGAAGCAAGGACTTTGAGGGTACGATTTCTGAATTCATTAGATCTGATGAATTCGGTGTACTGAAAATACTTAAGTTTTATGATATTTGGCTTCAAAATCAAGATCGACCTAGAACGTATATTTCTATTCAATATGAAGATCTACACACTGCCCCTAAAGACACACTAATGAAAGTCCTGAGCTTTCTCGGCGAACTAAATATTTCAGAGGAATATGTTGATCGTAGTATAGAATACTGCTCATTTAAAAATTTAAATAAACTAGAAAGTAAAAACAAGCTAAAAACTGCGGTCCTTGGACAGGCAAATACTAAAGATCCAGACAGCTTTCTAATACGGAAAGGCAAAGTAGGGGGGCATTTAGACTATTTATCGCAAGAAGATATCGAATTCATTGACAAGACAATTGATCAAGGGATGGAAGCGCAACAATATTAGTGGCTGTGCCGCAAGGAAAGCTTAAACAATCTATAGCTTATGTGTAAATCATGATATATTTAGGAACTGTTCAAAAGTCACCCAAAATGGGTAGCACTCGCACAACAAATCAGGCCATTTCCCACCTGTAAATTATCCTGGGCTATCCTCTAAATATGAGTTTGAAGGGTATCGGAAATTGTCAGATCTGGGTAGCCAAATCATCTAAAAAGTCCATGAGGCTTCCCATTTCCCCTCTCAGTTGTCGTTAAGCTGCTTTGAATAATACTTCGAGGTCTGCAACTCCTTGCATGAATTTCTTTCTTCGATCTGATAGAGATACGAATTCTCTCATTTGAGAGCGTGGTCTCAAAAAGTGGCTGTGTCGCGAATAAACAGCAGGAGTACAAGAATTCCCCGTCCTGTTTACCTGGATTTCTCAACTATGAAGCCGCCAACGGAGTCAATATAGTTTGAGAGATTTTCCTCCTGAGTCTGTTTACTTTTCCTCAGCCTGAAGCGCTCATTCCATGAGGAACAAGAATTAGCGAGGTGTTTTGTCTGCGTAGTCAAAGTATCAGATTGGTTTCTAACCAACTATCCGAGTTGTTAATGCTGTTCACTTTTCTTGGGTTGAAAAGCTTCATATTGCATTATCTCAAGAGTCTTTACAATATAGAGCATGGCTCATTCACCAGAGCAACCTTTTTGCAGATTATGAGAAATCACAAGCTCATGCTCGGGAAATCCAATTGAGTAATTTGTCTTAGCAAACAATGTAGATCTGCAAGTTACGGTTCGAGCGTTTCATTGAAATCAGACATTAAGCAGCCTTCTCAACGAGTTGTTGCATCAACATGGGATTCCAAGGTTGATTGTGCCGTAACATTGCCCAGCAGCGAACAAGGAGTTTTCTTGCCACTGCCACAATCGCCGTTTTCCTGCGCGTTTTTTGTCCACCACTAATGCGATTAAAAATCTCTACTGCCCACGGGTTGTATTGCAAAGAGAGCCAAGCTGCCTCCACTAAGGTTGAACGCAATAATCGAGAGCCACGTTTAGAAATCTTCCCTAGCCGATTGGTTTGCCCACTTTGATGTTGACGAGGAACAAGGCCAGCATAGGATGAGACTTGTCTCGCATTTTGGAAGCGATGAGGATCATCCAAGCAAGTGACAATCACTTCGGCCAGACACCGTCCAACCCCAGGAATACTCATCAATAGTTGCACTCGTTCTTCTTGTTTAGCCCGTTGTGTCAAGTATTTCTCAAGTTGATTTAGCTGTTCTGAGAGGGTGTTAAGCAACGTCAGATCCACATCTAATTCCCCTCGCCATAATTCTTCCATATTGCATTCTGATAAAGACTTTCGATGCTTCTCTAATTTTGCAAGTCCTTCAAGGGTCCAAGCCTTCGCCCCGGTCAACATAGTCATCCCTTGAGCGCAGAATAAAGCCCGTATTCCATTTTTGAGTTGATTGATTTGCCTCACTATAGTCTTACGGAATTTTACTAACCGCTTATACTGTCTAGCTGCTGGAGTCGGCATATGAACAGATTGAATTTGATCTAGTGCGCTCAGCTTGGCGAGTTTAAGAGCATCATCTTTATCCGTTTTTCGTTTGACGTTCCGCCATTGCCAAGCATCTGCATTGGGGTTCGCAACCAATACTCGATAGCCTAAGCTTTGACACAAGTCATGAACCCAACCACTGACTGCACTGGTCTCAAACACGACTTGGTGTGGGTGAGTTGTATTGAGTAACTGTTCAAAGGCCCAGCGCAATGTTGGTATAGTTTGAAATTCTGTTTGATTGTTCTCAGTATCCAAAAGACACGACACACTCTTGAATTTCCCTAAATCAATTGCCAAGATTTTCATAGCAAGCCTCCCTAGATTTCTGAGGGTGTTTTTCTAGTGCCTCCAGATTATCGGAGGCGTTCCCACGCGGCTTACATAGATTCTCCAGTCCTAGCTTAGGATGCCTATAGCCTTTTCCCTGCATGGCTTACAGGAAACTCTGCCAAACAACACTCTGTATTTTGGTGCGCTTCGGTGTCGTTGAAAATTAACGGCTAAGGTCAGCGGCGGCAGACTACCTCTGCATCGCCGCCAACAAATTGTATACCGTCCGTTGCACCGCGTTGTTATACAGCGGTTTCACAATCTTTATGCATCCATTCACAGTAATGGTGCGATAAAGGATCGTCACGATCTATTCCTCAGCCGTAATTTGAATCGCTTACTTGTTTGGAATTAGACGATCGCGATTCTCAATCGCCCATTGCTCAAAAGATGTTGAAGGTTTACCCGTAACAAATTGCACGTCATCGCGGACGCTGCCGATATAGCCCATCCGACCATCCATGACTTGGCGCATAAACTCCACACTCGCCTCAGCATAGTTTGGCTCAACCGGAATATCTCCAGACATCAACAGGTCTCCTAGGTCTTCGGGTTGTTTGTAGTCACAATGGATTTCTTGTTGCAGTACCTTGCTCAAGATTACGGCCGCTTCTGCGCCATTCAAAGCGACCGTACTCATCCAGTAGTCCTTACCCGCAAATTTGGTTGAACCTTCGCGCAATATCGTTCCCGCCACCGCCGCTACATCCTTGAGAGCAACCATGCCCAAACGGCGATCGCCACAAAACATCGAAAACACACCGTCCTTTAAAGGTGCAATTCCCAACAGATTTTCCATGAAATAGTTTGGGTGGAGATGCGTCCAAGCCATTCCACTAGCTACGATGTAGCGCTCGATCATCTGATGCCATGCAAAGTGCGGATCGGTACAGTCCCACTCGCCAAAAATGCCCAGATGAACAATGTGTTGTACGCCTGCTTTTTTCGCCGCGTCAATCAAGGTTTTGCTCTGCACGAGCATTGCTACTGTATAGCCTGTGAGTAAGAAAAGGCGATCGACTCCCGCCAGTGCGCCCGCAAAGGTGTGTGGGTCGTCTAAATCTAGATAAACGGCATCCTGTCCTCGTTGGCGCAGTGCTTCAACCTGTTCGGATCTGCGAGAAGTCACGCGAACGCGAACTTCCTTGTCGTAACTCAAGGCTTCCACAATTAATTTTCCAACTTGCCCGGTGGAGCCAAGCACTAAAACAATGGGTTTGGTTTTGTCGATCTTAGTCATGATTGGATACCTACTATTTGAGAATTAACCTTTGAAAGCTGAAGCGTAATCTTGAGTGAATTGAGCAAATGAGATAGGTTGTTTTTGGGCGACATCGGCGATCGCAGTGGTCACTGCTGACTGTCTACCTTCGGCAACGCTTGCCAACAGATCGCTCAAGGCACCTGCTAACCATTCTGGTTGTCCCCATTGCAACAAGCCCTGTTTGAATCCCTCAGCGGTGACAGCGACGTAATGTAGAGGTCTGCCACGTACTTGGGAAATGCGATCAACGGCTTGATGCATTGTCAGAGCTTCTGCACCGGTAATGGTGTAAGCCTTGCCCTCGTGTTCGGGTTCGATTAACGCTTTGACTACAACGGCGGCGATATCGCGAATGTCTACCATCGCTACAGTGGCATCACCAAAGGGCAGATAAATCTCGTTTTGGGTTGGTGCGGCAAATTGCAGAAGGTTTTGCATGAAAAAGACCGGTCGCAGGTGGGTAAAGGGAATTCCCGATTGCTCCAGATATTGTTCTGCTTGACCATGCCAGTTGAGAATCTGAATCGGGGAATTCCTATCCGCACCTGCTGCCGAGAATTTCACAATGTGCATGGTGTCAGCGCGTTTCGCTGCATCAATGAAATTCTGTTCTTGTTCAACTTGTTGAAGAGAATTGGCAGGCAAGAGCAAGGCTTTCTCAATACTCTCGAATGCTCGATCGAGGGTGTCAGGGTGATCAAGATCACCTGTGGCAATTTCAACACCCAAAGCCTGTAAATCTGCTGCTTTTTGCGGATCGCGTACTAATATCCGCACGCATTGTCCGGCAGCAACCAGTTGTTTTACAATCTCTTGTCCATTATTACCTGTTGCACCAGTGATTAGAAACATAGATTTCTCCAAGGTATCTTTGAGATTAGTTTTGTAATGACATCAATGCTTACGCCGCAGAAACATGGCGTTCGCCGCCATCAATGTGGAGAACTTCGCCGTTGATGAAGCCGTTATTCATTAGCATGATGACCGCCTCTGCTACTTCTTCAGATTTACCAATGCGTTTGACTGGAATTTTTTCAGAAACGGAACGAATCACTGCGTCGTAGTTATCGCCCAACACATTGCTGACCAGCGGTGTATCTGTCCAGCCTGGAGCCACGGCATTAACTCGAATGGGAGCCAGTTCCAAAGCCAAACTACGCGTCAGGGCTTCTGCTGCTGCAACGCCTACAGTGGTCATCGTTGTACCTGGAATGGGGCGATCGGCACGGACTCCAGAAATCAGCGTAATCGAACCATGCTTCGGCATTTTAGGAACCGCTGCCCTCACCACATAAAGAGCGCCAAAAATCCGCTCTTCCAATCCTTGACGAAACTCATCCGGGTCAGTATCGAGAATCTTGCCCATGCTCAATCCACCTGCCGGAATGAAAACGTGATCGATCTGATCGAGTCTCTCAAAAATCTGGTTCACTGATGTCTCGTCTGTCACATCAGCCACTACAGTCCACACATTCCCAATCAGATGAAACTTCGCTTTTTCTAGCTTTTCTTCAGACCGTCCGGCGATTGTCACATTTGCGCCTTGCTGAAGTGCCAAACGTGCCGTTTCAAACCCGATCCCACTACTACCGCCGACAATCACAATATTTTGCCCTTGAAGTGACATAATAATCTCCTAAGTTGCCTGAAATGCTTGTGGCTGGGGCGTTACTTGTTGTTTTATTTCCCCATGTCTCCACAGTAAGGGGAATCTATTATGCTGTCTAATGAATGATTAATATAAACGTTATGACTAAAAAGCATGACGCAATGAACCCGCCGCTCAAAATAGAAATCGACCTCAATCTGCTGGTGGTCTTCGATGCGGTGATGGCAGAACTGAATGTGACTAGGGCAGCAGAGAAGCTTTCCACAACTCAGCCTGCGGTGAGCAAAGCCCTGAATCGGCTGCGTCGAGCCTTTAAAGACGATTTGTTTATCAAAGTGCCGAGCGGTGTTAAGCCCACGCCAAAGGCGATCGCCATTTGGACTCCGATTCGCAACGGTCTGGCAGATATTCGCCAGGTGACTCAGCCAACTCTCTTCGATCCAGCTACTTCTACGCTCACGTTTACAATCGCCCTCAATGACTACATGGCAAGCCTCTTCGCGCTGCCATTGGTGCAGCAATTATCCCAAGAGGCACCCGGCATCAATCTGCGCTTCGTTCCCAGCATGAATATTGATGCACCTGCCTTGTTAGAGCAAAGCGAAATCGATTTAGCGATGGGAGCTTTGTTTGCTTCAAAACCCAGACTGCAAAGCCAAACATTATTCACAGACCATTACGTTTGTGCCATGCGAAAGCAACATCCCCTCACCAAACGCAAGTTAACCCTAGACCAATTTGTGCGAGCCGATCATCTGCTAATCACTCTCACTGGAGAAGCCACGGGGTTTATCGATCGCATCCTCCGCGAAAAAGGACTGCAACGCCGCATTATGCTGACGGTGAACCAATTTTCCCTGGCTCCAGCAATCTTGGCAAACTCAGATTTAATTGCAGCAATCAATTACCGCAGTGTGCAGCATAGTCATTTTGCTAAGGCACTGCATCTGACAGAATTACCGCTGGATCATGATCCGATTCATGTCCGCATGATGTGGCACGACCGCAAACAACGCGATACGGCTCATGAATGGTTGCGATCTCTAATTGTTGAGCTTTGTACTCATCTTTAGAGCAGGAGTTGGTGAGTACCCCACCAGTATCCTCCAAGAACTGCCCTCACCGATAACTGAAGCTGTTTAACGATTGCGTTAACCGGGCCAACGGTTGACGTTGATCTCAAAAGCCGCGTGAATCGCCGCTCCGGTTCAACGCGTTGTTATGTGGCATTATCGCGTAATCGTTTGAAGTACACCAGTTCCGGATCGCCTTCGTCAAGGTTTTCGATGAAGCCACTTCGATCAAATTCCAGGTTAGCGTTCAAAAGGTCTGGGTTAAGGGTTAGTAGCAAGAGGCAGAACTTCGCCATTTACCCAAACCTTTTGAACGCCAACTAGATTTATGTGCGAATTTCAGTTCCTCAGTAGAAAATTTCATTAAAGACTTTCGCAGAATCGCACTCTCCACCCAGAGAGTTCGCGATCGCTAGGTGTTGGAGATGAGATCGCAACCACCCAGTCCAACCATAACCCTCCCCCCATAGAAGCGATCGCAACTCGACTCCAGCACAAAGCCCCCGAGCAATAGTCCTAGCCACAGTCTGCCATAGGAGAGCTTCAGCACTTTCTTAAGCTTCTGCAGATTCATCTTCCCGCAGCCCTATCGAGCTGCTGTGCGATGGCCGAAGGGCGGTCGGAGCATCGCATCCTCAGACTTTCGCCAAGCTTGTCTTAGACTGACGATAATTTTCCCTCAAAGTATTTAAGTCTTTAGCGCTTGGAAACCACAGCCCCTGCTGGCCTCTGCAATACACTGGCTCGATCGCAACCACATCCTTCAACTTCCAACCCACTGGCCCAGCGAACCAAGGTGACTCGCCCTCCCTTACGCAACCGTCAAACTGAGAGATCGCAACAATGGCACCAGCGGGGTCACTGTTGCGATCGGGAAGCTTCTCGCCATAGTTTTGCCGTAGCAACCATTCCCCATCGGCATCCCATTTCATACCGTTGTGAATGGCGAGAAAACTTCCAACCGGAATCCGAGGGCACCAGCTCCGGTTCTCAATATCCTTGCCCAGATGCGCGATCGCATATCCCCAAGGGCGATGAACCGTGATAACAGCGAGAGGTTGCTTACATTTCATACTTCCCCCACACTCAGGTTGAGCTGCTGCTGCGGAGTCATATAGAAATCACCCTCGACCTCTAAACGGAAGCCCCCTAATAACAAAGCCAACCAGACTCTTCCTGCCGACAACCCCAGCTTGACCCACAAGTCAGATAATGACACCCGCTTGCTCCCTGACCCCAGAGCGATTGAGATCGCATCCACCCACGCCTTTACATCCTCTTCTTCCACCACCGAAAAAACATCCTCAGCCTCCTGCAGATCCAGCTCCTGCAGCAGAACCTCCTTTTCCACGATCGCAACGCGAGATTCCACTTCATCCTTGGGAAACGTCCGGCGTGTCACCGGCTCCGATTCCGCGATCAAATCATCCAAATCAAACGACATCGACTGCCGCACCAGTCCCTCTAGCGCATCGAGGTCTAAGACTGGTCCCTCTTCACTATGAGCCTGCCGCCAGTCCCCCAGCAGTAAATCTGCCCGCCGACTAAATACCTCGGCAATCTGAAGAAACGCTTCACCCGCCGTCGCTAACTGCTGCCGTTCCGATACCTGAGTCAGCATCAGATCCAAACCCAGGCACAACTGCTCAACATCCGTTTGCTCGGGATTCTCTTCCGCAACCGCAAGCTGCTCCCAAAGGTTTAACTCAAGCTGCACAATAGCCATCAGCCCATCCCCGGATGCAAGGGACAAGGACGGATGGGGCACTGACTCGGATTCAGTTCCACTTGAGACTCAAACCGCTCCAGCAGGCAATCTTCAAGCTGAGCCGAAAAGCTCTGAAGTATGTTCTTGGAATACTGCTTCGCCTGAGAACCCGTCCATCCGAGACAATGTACAGGCTCAACTTTGGCAACTTGCTTCCCACCCACCCATAGCTCAGCGGCGATCGCATGGAGCGGTGCATCCTTCCGCTCTCGATAGAGATGCAGGATGGCCGCAGGGTTCTGAGGTACAGCCACTGTAATCTCTGGAACTATCTTGCCGGTTGCGATCGCATACTTCTGTTTCTTCTGCTTGTTGTAGCGATCGCGATTCCGGTACCCGTGGCGACGGACATGGCACGGCTGCCCCACCCAACACTCCTTTTCCTTTGCTTCAGCAGCAGAGAGCTTGGCGCAACGACGACACTTTTCTGAGATGGCCCTCGCCATTTCTTTAAGCTGCTTGCAACGTCTGAGGGACAGGCAGCACCCACCCCTCTTCAACATAAAAATCCATCAACGACTCAATCGCTTCTTGCCCTTGTCGAGCCGCTTCCTCATAGGTGGCCCCATCCGTCACCGGCTGCGTCACCCGTTCAAAGTCCGGCAGCGACACCACAAAGCAAGCATCCTCATCGGACCATTCAATGACCATCCGATACTTAGTTTGAGTCATGGGGTAAGTCCTCCAACTGCTGCAGAGCCTTGAGCACCTTTCGTTCCAGATAGCGCGGCGCATCCGCACCATCCTTGCGGGCCACCGTGATCACATCCGGGAGCAGGGGGTGCTTCCAGTTGCTATGTGACCCTTTGCCTGAGCGAACCAGAAACCCAGCCTCTTTGAGCATAGCCTTGATCTCTCGAATCTTCTTCGGCATCCGATCCTCTCACCGCATTGGTTTGAGTGTCGTTGAAAGCATAACCTTTCAGAAATTGAAAGCATAACCTTGCCGCTTGAAGGCTGAAAGCTTCATTCCTCCGTCGAGAAACTACTGATGGAAGCATTTCAAGGAAAGCATAATGTTGCCAGAAGTCTGATTTGAAAGCAAAAGCTTGCCGAAAGTCTGAGTTCAAAATCGCTAGAACCCCTAATTTCTCGTAGTGAGATCTCACGTCTTCAGAATTACGACCCTCTAATCCAGAGTTTGAAAGCATAATGTTGCCGCAGCGGCAAAGTTATGGTGTCAGCGACATTGAGATGTCCATAGTATCCTACCATGCTTATTTGTCATAGTTTAGTCATAGCCAAGATATTAGCCCTATATTTTATATTTATAGAGTGATATACTATGTGTATCCTAGTCAGTGTTGAGTTATGGGTTGGTTTGAGATGAAGTCACAGGTGGGACAGTGGGGTAATTCCCTTGCGGTGCGGATTCCGAAATATGCGGTGGAGGCTCTCCACCTGCAGGCTAATGATGCGCTGGAGTTGACGGTGGAAGAGGGGCGGTTGGTTTTAGAGCCGCTTCAAGCGTTGCCGGAGCTAAGTTTAGATGAGTTGTTGGCCCAGGTCTCAGAGGCACCTGAGTCGGAGGTGGATTGGGGGCATCCCCAAGGGAATGAGGTTTGGTAGTGTATCTTCCAAAGCGAAAAGATTTCATCTGGTTGAGTTTTGATCCCCAGGCTGGGCATGAGCAAATGGGGAAACGTCCGGCTCTGGTGATCAGCCACGATGGCTTTAATCAGAAAATGGGGTTTGCCTATGTCTGTCCGGTCAGTAACACCCAGCGTCAAAATCCGTTTTATGTAGCTATCCCAGAGGGGGAGGCTGTGACAGGGGTGATCATGGTGGACCAGTTGCGATCGCTTGATTTCCGGGCCAGAAAGGCGCAGTTTATTTGTGAGTGTCCTGATTTATTGTTTCAGGATGTGTTGCGTCGCATTAAGCCGATTCTGTTTTAATGCGCGTTGGTTTGTACAGCATTGGTTTCAATGGCTAGAGAAAGATGAAGGCACAGTCTCGACAATCAATTCCCCCAGTGAAGGTGGTGGCCATTCCGGTGGCGGAGGAGGAAGTATCGTCTCAGCGACGGCGGGGGAGGCCGCAACAGATTGAAGCACCTGCTGATATCCGGTGGCCGGTGGTGCAGGAGTTTCTTCGTAGTAGCAATCTAGCGGCAAACTCCCTCAAGCTCTATGAGCGCGAGTTGAAACGCTTTCTGGGTTGGACCCACGCCAGTTGGGGGGAGCTGAAGCTCAGGCATCTGGGGCAGTACAAGGGGTATCTCCTGGAGCTGGAGGTTAAACCCGGAAAGGCTTTGTCTAAGAGCAGCGTGAATGCGGCGCTGACGGCGTTGAAAAGCTTCTTTAGGTGGTTGAGTACGTTTCACCCTGAACTGTGCCCGGAGAACCCCACAGCAGGGGTCAAATTTGAGCGATTGCCAGTGCCCATGCCCCAGGACATTCCTGAGGAGCTGATGGAGAAGGTGTGGGCAGCGGTGGAGCAGCGCGGGGACACTCAAGTAAGAGATTTGGCGCTGCTGCAGCTCTTGGCCCACGGGATGCGGGCGGGGGAGGTAGTGGCCTGCAACATAGGATCGTTCAATGAGCGGGTGATCACGATTACGGAGTCGAAGAATAAGCAGCCCCGCATGGTGCCGTTGAACGTGGCAGGTCAGGATGCGGTGGCTAACTACCTGCTATGGCGGCGAGAGCAGGGGGAGGAGTTACAGGTCGATTCACCTTTATTTGTCTCTCAACATCGGGGCTGGGGCGGCCAGCGGCTCTCTTATCACGGGGTCTATCAGATGGTGGAGGCGATTGGAGGGATCGCAGGTGTTGAGGATCTTCATCCCCATCGGCTGCGGCATACGGGGGCGTCGGAGATGCTGCGGAAGGGAATGGATCCAGCCCATGCGATGCGGTTGACGGGACACACTGATGAGAGATCGTTTAGGAGATATACGCTGGGAGCGGAGCAAGAGGCGGCGGTGGCGGCGTTCTATCGGGTACAAGATGAGGCAAAAGAGTTGGTGTATGCGAAGTCCTTGGATCGCAAACAGCGCAGACTGCTGGGAGGATTAGCTAAGTTAACGGGGAAGGAGCCACTGGGCCAAGCGGAGCTGGATAGTGGAGACATCACTTTCGCGGAGCTGTGGCAGGAAAATATTGAGGCACTGGAGCAAATGCTCGATCTGGCCTATGGAATGCCGGAAATGTTTGGGGTGAAGATTGCTAGAGAAGAACAGCCGCCAGAGATGCAGTCTCAAGAGAGGGAAGAAGTTAATTCTCCTGGGTTAGCGTTCGTCGATCTGGAGTCTGGCTTGTCGTCTGCTGAGCATGAAGTTCAGGTGCTCTTCAAGCTCTGGGTGGAGGGGCGAAAGAAGGCGAAGGTTCGCAAGGAGATTGAGCGGCAGGTGTTCAGCTATGTTCAAGGGCAGAAGACGAAGCCCCGAGGCAATGAGTACTTACTAACACTGACCTATCACGACAAGGATGAAATATCGGAAATCATTGGCGACATATTCTGGCAGATTGAGATGATCGCGGAGTTAGATGACTGTAGGGTGCGTTGTGAGTACGATGTGCTGGAGCAAATGCTTGAGTTGGCCTCTTTAGAGGAATCTTTGGATATGCACCAGGGAAAGGCTGTGGATGTGCCTTTGAATGCGGTGTCTAGCGTCTATCAATTGAAAATTACGCTGTTGGGAGTCCGACCTAAGGTTTGGCGACGGGTTCAAGTCCCTGAGAGCATGACGCTGGCCCAGCTCCATTCTGTGGTGCAGGCTGTGATGGGTTGGGAAGGCTACCATCTTCACAAATTCTCGATCAGTGAGGAGGAGGAGGACGAGACTCTAACTTTAGCGGAGTCGTTTGGGGATGAGTTGTTTTCATTCAGTTACCTATATGACTTTGGCGATATGTGGCAGCACGAGATCGAGGTGGAAAAGAGGCTAGCGAGTGCTCCTAAGAAAACCTATACGGTGTGTCTAGCCGGAAAGCAGGCTTGTCCACCGGAGGACTGTGGTGGGGACTGGGGGTATGCTCATTTGCTGAAGGTCCTGAAGAATTCCCGGCATCCTGAGTACAGGGAGCGCAAAGAATGGATCGGGAGTGAGTTTGATCCGAAAGCATTTGACCTAAAGCAGGTGAATCAAACCTTGAAAGAGCTTGAGTTGGACGAGATCCCTCAGACTCTCTGATAGATAGAGGCGAACCCTGAACTGGATGATTACTCAGTAGGGTGGCAAGCAGCAAATTTCTTCAACTAGATGCTCGAAGGAATACCTTGTGTAGTCGTGGCCAAAAATTGGAAATCCTGCTTGTAACCAAGAACCTAATGCACTACGATGAGCTGCGAAAGACCTCATGATGCAACCCTCGAATATTTAAAAGGCAATTCAAGACGCAACTGAATACAGAGATCAATTCGTTGAATAGCAGTGGTACAAAGCAAACCAGAAATAGATTAGAAGAACGTTCTTCTAATCTATTTCTCAATTATGGTTCGATGAATTTATTGGTGAGATTACTCCAATGCCAAGGAAAAAGAAGCTTGATAGCTCAAAACAGAACATCTTATGGGTAGTTGCAAATGCAGGTGGTGTCGGCAAAACAACTTTAGCAATACAGCTAGGTTATCAATTAGCAGCAAATGGCTTAGATATCTTGTTCATCGACCTGGATACAAACGGCTCCCTGGCTCGGTTTTGTGGCTTACCTCCAGACCTCGCGCCACATGATACAACGGCTGCAATTTTTGATCGCAATTTTTCAGGCAACTACCCTATTGTTACTCCTGAATGGGTAAACACTAAGGGCAAATTTGATGTGTGTCTCGGGGGAGATGTCATGTTGTCTGTAGCTTTAGATCTTCCTAGCCGTACAGGAAGGGAATTTATTCTTCGCAAGAACCTAAAAAAGTACAAACTCCCCTACAACCTAGTCATACTGGATTCTCCTGCTTCTATGGATGTTTTGAGTTTTTCAGCACTAGCTGCAGCCTCGCATATTGTCATGCCATTACCTATGTCAGCAAAGCTTGGAGGGATAGACCCCTTACTGCAGTGGATTAGAAATGAAGCGGAAGCACTCGATTTAGAACCTCCCCCTGAAATCATTGGCGGTGTTCCCATGAAAGTAGCAAGTAATGCTGATCAGAAAGCTTTCTACCAGGAAATCTCTGATGTACTTAGTGCTCAAGATATTCGCTGCTTTAATGGAATTCGCTATTCGAGCGAATTCGAGAATGCCTCAAATCGAGGTATCGCACCACTCAGTCTATATCGCCCAAAGCATCCCGCGAACAAAGACTTTGAGCCATTAACAAAAGTTGTCCTCGACTTGTACAAGTAGTTTAGAAGAATGATCTTCTAATTTAATTATGGCCACAACAAATCGTCCGAAAGTCTCATCATTCCTATCAACAAGCTCAAAAGCACTAGAAACACAAAAAGACTTAGACAACGCTCGACAACAAATTTCACAACTAGAAAAAGATCTAGCGGACTCAGAAAAATATTTAGAAGAACTGGTTGGAAAAAACAACCTATCACAAGCGGTAGTATCAATCTCTGAGATTCAGAGAAGGCCATACCAATCAAGAGTAGAAAGGGATGAGGAAGCATTTAACGATCTAGTTGCAAGTATAAAAAGTTTCGGTTTTCTTGGTTCCATCTGGGTGCAAAGACTTAAAGATAGAACGTTACGTCTAATTGCAGGTGAAACCAGGCTGGATGCAGCCACAGCAGCAGGTCTCACTGAGATCAAGGTAGACATCGCAGAAGTTGATGATGTCACCGCAGTCAAACTATCTCGAGTTGAAAATACGAGGAGAAGGAGCTTAAACGCTCTTGATGATACAGAGGAATTGCTATACCTACTAACCCTAGTGCTAGGAAAAACAAAAAAGGAGACTATCCGTAGCCTGTATCGGTACAAGAATGCAGCAGAGGGTAAAGCTAAAATAGATCAAGGTATTAAGTCATTAATTGAGTCCACATTTATTGAAGCAGCTCCAGAGCTAGGTGTGAAAACCTTTGTCACCTCAAGACTGCCTCTACTTGAACTACCGACTGAAGTTCTTGCAGCGTATAACTCTGGAAAGATTGAATACACCAAAGCTATTTTTCTAGGAAGGATAGAGGATCCAAAACTCAGAGCCTCGTTGCTACACGAAGCGGTGAGCAATAAGCTCTCCCTCGCCGCATTGAAGAAGAAAGCCAAACCAACAGTTCAGACTAATGCAGTTGACTCAATAACAAAGCTACATTCACGAATAGATTCCATTGGTTCCAAACAAATATCCAAATTATCAAAGCGGCAAAAAACAAAGTTCAAAAAATCGATACTTGAATTAGAAAAGAAATTACAAGACATCCTTGCTGAACTGGATGAGTAAAATCTTGTTTTCTTCTAAAAGGACTGTTGTTAGCCCAAGAATGGCATGGAGGCTAAACTGATATATGGTCTTAGAATGACAGTAGACTGTCTCAGTGCATAGTGAATGGCTTACCCCATCTCTGCCACCCGGCTAAACCTGTACAAGAGCTGTCCGCAGTCCTACTACTTTCGCTATGAGCGGGGACTCAAGGAGCAGTCAGCCTTTGGCTCACCGGCATTGGGTAAAGCTGTCCATGCGGCACTAAAGGACATCTACGGTGATTGGAACTATGGGCACCCCAAACCTTCCTTGGAATGGTTTGAGTTGATGTGGCAAGCCCACACAGGGGATCTAAGCAGTAAGCAAGTTGATGATGGGTGGTCGATGCTCAAAGGGTACTTTGAGCAGTTTATTGAGCCGTACCCTTCGATGAATAAACCGTTGGGTGTGGAGCAGGGAATCAAAGGTAAGTTCCAGGTTCGATACATCGAATTTGTGGTGCGGGGTCAATATGATCGGCTGGACTACATTGAGGATGGCTTAGAGCTGATTGACTATAAGACGACTAAACAGATGAGTCCGCCAGATGCCATTGATATCCAATTGGGTCTCTATGATCTGTTGCTAAAGCAGGTCTACGGGCAGGCGTTGCGGAAGCTGAGTTTAATCTATCTGAGGTCTGGGGAGAAGAAGCCCTACGAAGTAACGCCGGAGCATCGCCGGGAGTCACAGCGGTTGATTGAGAATCTGGCGATGCAGCTCCATCGGGAGGAGGAGTGGCGACCGCAGGAAGGGCAGCAGTGCGATCGCTGTAGTTACGAAAGGTATTGTGCGGCGAAGCGTGAGGTGCCGGAGCCGTTGCCGGAGACGGCCAGGAAGCCAAAGGGGATGCAGTTGTTGTTGCCGTTGTAAGGAGCCGTGCAAATGAAATCAATACTAAAATCGTTACTACTAACTCAATGGCAAAAGAGTCAAAAATTTAGTAGTGAACGACCTGATTTCAATGATCCTACGCTTTACTCTGATACAGATCTGCAACATTCTCACTGTCAGGTTGGCCCGAGAGAGGTTGCAGAAGTCCTGAGAAAAATGATATCTGGAGAGAAGAACGCCCAGGCAGTATTTGATACTTTTTTCTTGAGCTGCGTATCTGGCGATCTATTTGATTTTACGATTGATGATTACAAGATCAGTTTGTTCATAGATGATCCAGGCACATTCGACTACATCGAATCTGTAACTATTGAAGGCAGGCGAGCTGCCTACGGTGACTGGAAAGTCGATCCTGAATTTCTCTTGAGTGAAGAGGAACAGAATCAATTTCAGATGCTTTTGGAAAACCTGTAATGAACCCCTACACCCAAGAAGCCAGAGATGCGATCTCAGTACCAGAGGCTTGGTATCTACCTCCGATGCCACTTGCCGCCTGGGGTTGTCTCGCAGGGATGGTTGCGATCGTTGCGCTTTACTATTGGCTGGAGCGGCGATCAGCTTAGGTGACTCGGATAATTATCTCGATGTGGGGGCTGAACTTGTCGTGTCAAAAGAACAAGAATGTCGTTACTTTTCACAACGATAAGAATCAGAACTGCTTGATTTGTCAGTTCACTATAAAGCTAAAGAAAGCTAGACGATATTTCAGATGTACAGGATTGGAAACCTAAAACCAGTTGCTAATATAAAATTGGGCCTGACTGATAGTCCAAAAAGTCACTTAATTTATCAGCATTTATGTCAGCGAATGTGATACTTCTGTGAAGAGGAAAATCTCTATTTGTAGCCCATACTTCATTACCTATAAACTTACTTCCATCAGACCGACGTACAGTAACTTTGTCTGCATTTACTACAATTGCATCAGCTCGCCCATCACCAGTTACGTCAGCAAAGTATGTCCCTAGACTACCGTAATAAGGATTGGAAGTCCAAGCTTCATTGCTCGTAAAGTTACTCCCATCGGAGCGACGCACAGTGACCTTGTCATCATTCACGACGATTGCATCAGCTCGTCCATCACCAGTTACGTCAGCAAAGTATGTTCCTCGGCTACCGTAATAAGGATTGGAAGTCCAAGCTTCATTGCTCGTAAAGTTACTCCCATCGGAGCGACGCACAGTAACCTTGTCATCATTCACAACGATTGCATCAGCTCGTCCATCACCAGTTACGTCAGCAAAGTATGTTCCTCGGCTACCGTAATAAGGATTGGAAGTCCAAGCTTCATTGCTTGTAAAGTTACTCCCATCGGAGCGACGCACAGTAACCTTGTCATCATTCACGACGATTGCATCAGCTCGCCCATCACCAGTCGCATCAGCAAAATATGTACCATGCAAGCCATAAAAAGGAATGTCAGTTAGCTGCATTCTACTGCTAGAGAATTCGCTTCCTTGTGAAAGATTTGCAAAAATAATCCCTGTCTTTTTAGCTTGGGCTTTAATCAATATACCTTTCTCATTAGTTATTTTTAGATCATTACTACGCTTTTGAACAGATCTATAAATTGAATTAGATGGATATATCAAGTTAATAGGATTTTTATCCTGTGCGTATATAATTTGGTGACAAGAGTAAAATAGTATAAATGAAATTGCGAACGTATTAATTTGAGTAATCGATCTCATTCTAATATCCTAAAATTGATTAGACAACATCATCAAAATATATGCCATATACTCTACATTCCGCAGGCATTAAAATTTTCTGGAAGCCTTTCTATAAAAAGGCTGCAGAGCCTTTCTCAAAATGGATCGTTTCCACCAGCTCAAGTCATACAGCCTGAACAAACAGATCAGCAATTCGTTGGCAGGTTTAACTTCCAGACGGCCAGCGAAACACTTTTTGTGTGTGATAAATCCCTAAAACCTATGTCTGACTGTAGATGTAAGTTATTTTACTAAGTCCGAAGTTTTCTCCTGGTTTGAACTACTCCGCTAAGAGCTATCATTTCTGGCAATGGAGTCCATAGGGTGTTTTATTCCAAGTTGTATATCCACTAGCCTTACGACTACCTCCATGCAGTATTAGTAGCCAATGATTCCCATCATCAGCATATTTAAGTGGAAAGAGATTTCCTGGGCGATCTGCAGGTGGGTCATTAGAATCTAACCGCCTCGCAACAAGAGTCTTCCAAGGACCTCCATTGTCACTAAACCTAATACCCCATCCTTTGCCAAAATCATAATTAAATGAAATTTTTGATGGTCTGCCATCAATAATACAGTCCCAATTCCCAGACCATTCCTGAATAGCTCTTTCTGAGTTAATATTTGCTGAGGTTGGCGTTGGTATCATTGCGAAAATAGATAAAGATATACAGCTACAAGCAAGGCTGAATACCCAAGATTTTATTTTCATCAATATGTCTCCTTATTTCAAAATACTGTGGTTAGAACTAAATAATTCATTTAACCTATAACAGCATGGTTGCTGAAGGTAAAAGGCTCAATATATTTTCTAGGCCCTCATTCTGGTTCTTAGAACCGTAACAGATCTCAAGCCCAAGATCATTCAGTCGTGAATTCGCAGGAACTTACAAGATAGATATTTTTTGAGTATAGGCTGGGAATCTGTTACGCTTTCCGTTTCCAACATCAACATTATTATTTTGTATGATACAATCTCCACAATTGCTAATACTTTACATATTTACAGATTCTAGAAATCCCATTTTCTTCAATCAACTATATTCTTATAGACTAATTTAAAGCTTTAGTATCTCACTATTATGCTGAGAATATGTGCATGAAACTCATCTTAAAATCTATATTACTAAGCCTTGTAGATATATAAAATAGGTGCAAAATAGAAAACAAATAGAATTTAAGTTGATCGATGTTTCCTCGCTTTTGATTTGCGTCATTCTAGGTTTATGCTGGACCTATAAATGCTTTGAGGTTCTTGCCGCTTATGAACTTCTCCCCTAGACAAAGCAGTCTTGAGTACATATTCATTTCTGAGATGGTTGATCTATATGGATTTTCCGGCAAGAGGCGTGATATTTTCATGGCTCGTTTTGATCCACAGAAGAAACAGTGGAAGAACATTGATATTGCTCAATCATTAAGTCATTCTTGGATTTCAGATAATCCAGTTCAGATTTTCCAAGATAA
Source organism: Acaryochloris thomasi RCC1774 (assembly GCF_003231495.1). Lineage (NCBI taxonomy): Bacteria > Bacillati > Cyanobacteriota > Cyanophyceae > Acaryochloridales > Acaryochloridaceae > Acaryochloris > Acaryochloris thomasi. Next base: position 8,904 of record NZ_PQWO01000036.1, on the reverse strand, counting down.
CCTAAGAGTCATCTGTCGAGTTTTAGCTGAGTCCGGTTGCTGCTTAGGAGATTCAATCGCGGATGAAGCAAACGTTGTTGGGCGGTATCCGAAGGGAGAAAGCCCTTGGCAGAAAGCTTATCAATGGCTTTGGGCACAACGGTTTCCCCAATGGTCTGTCGCTAGAGAAGAGCATATGGCTCAGCGTTCAGGAATTTCCCCGCTTTCTGTAAAAGCCACCATTGCAGATTTGCCTTTCGGTGACCGGGGACGAATAACTGATGAGAACCGCTTTTTTGACCGTGTAGACCTTTTTGGACAGCTCTTTGTAGAATTAGCTAAAGGCTGCAACGTATCATTGGTAGGCATGTCAGAGATTGGTAAGTCTTCTATACTCTCGATGATTTGCCAGAAAGGTCCAAGGGTACCCTCACTCTCAAGCTATGGATTTGTTCTTATCAACATGGAGTGGGTTCATGGTGAGAACGATTTGTTCGAGTCTCTTTGCTACTCTCTCGGTATCAAAACCTGTAGAGGGTTTGCCTTGAAGAGAGCTTTGCAGCAACGTCGTTACATTCTATGTATTGACGAGATTGAGAAGATGACCCGGTCAGACCTATTTTCTGGAGACGAGAGATCTGAGTTGCGGGGACTTGCTGATGGTTTTGATGCTCCTCTCTCTTTGGTCATTGCCAGCCGTACTAACTTAGACTTACTTTTTCCTGACTCACCTGTGATGACCTCACCCTTAGCAGGTTTGTTTGGTCGCCCTTATATGGTTGGCAACTTTACTCCCGAAATTGCTAGTCAGTTTTTACGAAAACGCCTCAGTGAAACTGAAGTCGAATTTACTGAGGCTGAGATCCAACGTTTGATTTCTGAAACTGATGGCCATCCGGCCCGTCTGCAGCAAGCCGCAGCACAGCTCTATCGAAGTTATACCAACTAATGCGAGCAATATGCCTACTTTCCCAACATACCAGTATCGGATACCGCTGCAACTGAGCCTACTAAACCCTTTGCACTATCTACAACTTGCATTCTGGGCATACTTTCGTCCTAGTTGCCTCAAACAATATCTCTATCAAGCTGATCCTAGTTTGTATCGAGCTGGACCAGGTTCGCATATCTTTCAAGCTTTGCGCTCCTCTGCCTACAATCGTTTATTTCTTGCTATCCCAGGTACTGCTTGTTTAGTGTCGGCTCTACTCAGTCTTCCACTTATACTGGCTATCACCGCACTCACTTCTTTGAAGGCAAATTGGCTGGGATGGCTACAAGGTCTCCTTGCAGGAGGAGCAATCAGCGCATCTTTTTTCATTGTGTTTTTCGGAGTGTTAGGCATTGGAGTTGGTTTTGCCCGAGGTGCATCAGCTAGCACGATCGTCGCAGTAAATTCTGGTACTGCAGGAGGACTCATACTTGCTTCAATACTTGGTGTCCTGCCCAGTATCGCCCTAAATTGGGAAATCATCACGAATGCCTACCAAGTTCCACTTATCTTTGGTGCATTGATATGGTTGTCTATTGCCTTGGTCGTTGGCGGGATTCTCGGAATAGTGATTGCTACTCCTGTTGGTTTAGCAACAAGCTTTATTGCTGGATATCTTTTTGTCATAGTCAACAGCATGTCACGGGCAGGTGGTAATCCTGAAGATAATACATTTGGAGGTTTGTTATTTTGTGTGATGGCGGGTCTCGCCGCGAGTGGAGGTATAGGAGCAGGTATCAGTCTTGGTAGAGGCATTTGTGTCAGCTTATCTATCTGTATCGCTATCGGTGTTGCCATAGGTAGGTCTTCTGGAGACTGGATGTGGGGCCTATTGGATGGTGTGGTGGCAATCCTGCTGACACTGCGATTTCATCTATATATTGTTGAATTGCCACTCAGTTTATTTAGTTCTCGACTGGGGGTGAAACACCCTGCTAAGTGGGATGCGTTGTCCGTGATTCCACTTCCTGGTACCCAGCGCTGTATAACTCAAACTCTTCTTTACAAGCAAGAAGAGATAGCTGTGATTGGACAACTGCTCAGCAACCCTTTCCAGCGTTGGGTTGTGTACCAGCCGGTCAAACGATATCTGCATCACCATACTGCTCCCCTGCATGTTTTGTACCAGTTTTTGACTGAACCAGAGTGGGACATCTATGTTTTCCCTCCAGAAACGACTGATGCGTGGGATAAAATTTCATCGCTTGGAGAAATACTGTTGAGTGAATTGAGCGGACAATGGAAGAGCTGTAACTTCAGGAAACCATGCTGTATTTTCGAGCATAGGGTATATTCATCAACCTGCATTCTGCAAGATCGCCGAGAGACACCACTAACCCATTTTTCTGGTATGTTACTCGCACTTTCGGAGATAAACATCAGCCGCTCAACAGATTTTGACTTGCCAAACTATCGGCCTATTTACAGTCAGTTGAATAGCTATCAAGGCGGTAACGAGATCGAGTGGTCATTTGAACTTATGGCGGACTTACTCAGCTATCGGACGATTGATTTGCTGTCTGGCGTAGAGGCACATTTTGGGGTATTTCAACCCAGCAACTATCCTATCCGGCCTACTGTTCTAGCTGCACTCCAAACGCTGAGAGAAATCAGCTTAGAGATAACAACTTTCATAAATGCAACTAGCCGCGTAAATCGTGCAGCGGCATTATTAAGAGCGAATGAGGCTCTTAATAATTTGAGTGAGTATCTTGTTTCGGAGGTTGCTAATCCTGAGCAAACGCTATTGCAGACAATTCTCAATCGGTGGCACAGGCTTATCAGTGAGGCTGGAGGTAAGATAGGACGCACAAATATTCTCAAGCCTGTAGTCAATCCCTATGTCGTCGGTACACCTGTTACTGGGGACTTATTTGTAGGTAGAGAAGATATTATGCAGTACTTGGAAGAGCTTTGGGGCAACTCCGAGCACTGTCCATCAGTAGTGCTCTATGGCCATCGGCGCATGGGTAAGTCTTCAATCCTTCAAAATATGAAGCTACGATTCGGAGCGTCTATACAAATTATTGACTTCAATATGCTGTTGGTCGGGCATACAAACACGAATGAACTGCTGTATGAATTGGCTGTAAGAGTATATGAAAGTGTCTTACCTGAACATCAAAATCAGATGCAAGAGCCGCAATATTCAGATTTTTTTAGTCGAAGCCCCTATAATGCCTTGAACCAATTCTTTCGACAGGTTAATAAATTCAATCAAAAGCAAAGATTTATTGTAGCGATAGATGAGTTTGAGCATATTGAAATCAATATTTCAAGAGGCCTATTTAGTCCTCAGATTTTAGACTTCCTGCGTGGACTGATTCAAACATATAACTGGTTCACCATCGCCTTTGCTGGCCTACATACGCTACAGGAGATGAGCCAGAACTATTGGAGTAGCTTGTATAGGTGTGTATTATCAATCCCAGTTAGTTTCTTACCTGATGTCGCGGCTCAGAAGCTTGTCACTCAACCTTCTCCAGAGTTCGACGTTGACTATACACCTGAATCAGTTCACGAGATAATTACTCTATCAAACGGACAACCTTATCTTTTACAACTTATCTGTCATTCTCTTGTAACCTTGTTTAATCGTCAGATTTGTGAAGAAAGACTCGAACGTGAGAGATGCTTTTTTCTTGAGGATATTGAAGCAGTGGTTAATACTCCAGAGTTTTATCGAGAGGCTAATGCCTACTTTAATGGTGTCTGGATGCAAGCTTCAGAGACGCAACCTGACAACCAAATTGAGCTACTTTATGAGCTTAGGGAAGGTGCTATGACTCAAGCCCAGTTAGTAGAGAAAACGGATCTTGAGGCAGAGAATATCAGCTCCGCTTTGGAAAGACTGATTCACCATGATGTGATTTCTCAACAGAATGGTCTGTATTCTTATAACGTAGAACTCATGCGACGATGGGTCTGCTTCAAAAGCTATAGCCATCCCAAGTGATTTTAGAAATAATAGGAAAAAGGGCTGTGTCGCAAATACTCAGCATGGGCACAAGAAACCATAACTCAATGTAAGGACTAAGCCGCCACTCCGAAGATGTTGTTTATGAAAGAGATCTGTCCCATGACATCTCTTTTCTCAACGCCCTTCACCTGTCCCTTCCTGATCATGTTCATTGATTCAAAACCCTTGAGAGTGCGACGAGCCGTATAAAACGAGCCAAATCCCATCCCTGCTTTAGTTAGGCGTTTTATAAATCTATGATCTTGTTCGATCAAGTTGTTCAAATACTTTACTGCTCTGAGTTTCGAGCGTTCCGGCAAGTCTTCATCTTTCTGTAATTTCTCAATCGCTTTAGGGTAGGCTGGGTTCTTGTCAACGTTAATCACTCGAGGGTCTTGGGTGTAATCATTGAGAAGCACTTTTCTCAAGAAACGCTCTGCAGCAGGGGCATTGCGTCGAGCAGTGAGCAGGAAGTCAAGGGTGTTGCCGTCCGAGTCGATGGCCCGGTAGAGATACATCCACTTCTTTCTTACCTTGATATAAGTCTCATCCACTTTCCAAGAATCGTTGGTGGGCTTGATGTATGGGCGAGTCCGATCATCAAGTTCAGGGCCATAGTGGAGAACCCAGCGATTAATAGTGCTGTGATCAACTTCCAGTCCTCTCTCAAGCATCATATCCTCTAAGTTCCGGTAGCTCAGAGGATAACGGCAGTACCAGCGGACATTGAGCAGGATAATCTCGGCTTGATAGTGACGCCACTTGAACGGTTCAGCAGGGTTCATGTCGGAAGAAGGAGGCGATAGATTGACTCTCTAGATTACAGCCTTAGGCGATCTGCCCCAGTTTTTGCGACACAGCCGTATTACTTGTAGTTAAAGAGTTCTACGGATTCAAGTAAGTTATTTACTTTGTCTCTCAAGAGTTGACATGACTTGTTCTAAGGATCCTCTCACACAGTGAGAACATCAACATATTCAAGCTCTAAATACGAAAAAATGATGGGTAAAAGTGCATAAAAAGTAGACATAATGAGATTTGCTTTTTCTTAGAAGTACTTACCCAAGACAATGGATCGATAAATTATTAATCGGCATTGTTGAGTAAAGCTCCAAAGTAGTTAAGATACTCTGGAGCAACAGACTATGAGTTCCAGGAAAATGAAGGCCAAATTCAGGAATAGTCCCTGAAAGCCTTATCTGAAAGGGATTACAGGCCAGATACAACAAAAAGCAAAAAATGCAAAACCTTCTATTGCATAACCAGTAAGGGTTACAGCAATTTGCGCCTTCAAAAATACGCCAAAATTAGCGCCTGTATTCCTTGCTGTCAGGGCGTTACAGGCTTAGCGTTGTTTCCTGTACCGATTCACCATAAACCCCAAATACTACGACCAGTCAGCCTTAGCCAAGTTCCCAGTTCCCACGGCTGACACCCGCAAGCTGATCAATGCGGCAGGGCAAGCGCTACGGAGAATTTACAAGCAGGGGCCGCGCTATGCAAAGGCGGGGGTGATGCTCTTAGATATCTCCCAGGCAAATGCGATGCAGGGCAATCTGTTTTACCGAAGGGATAGCGAAAAGGCTGTAGCACTCATGAGTGCGATCGATCAGCTCAATCGGATTTATGGACGGCGGGCGGTGTTCTTTGCTAGCGAGGGCTGCAGCCAACAGTGGGCCATGAAGCGGGAGCGGTGTACGCCGGCGTTCACAACACGGTGGGAAGAGTTGCCGGTGGTGCGGTGATATAGTAGCTATCCTGCCCCAAGCGAATCAATAAAGTTGTTACGTGTATGCACTGCGTAGAAGACTGGAGCATGATCTACAAAACTATCAGGCAAGTTGGCAAGGCGTGCTGACATAAGGTTTACAACAGAATCCTTTGCATTATTAACAATCCCTTCAAAACGATCAATTAACTGAGCCTGAGAACTAGGCATTTCTGAGGATTTACCTGCCTGATCAATATACATCAGAGAACCAACCTGCTGATAAAGTTCTGGAGCATGAAAGTCAACCCACGGGATAGGTACACCCAATTGGTTTGTCGTACCTGATGTAACCCACAGATTGGTTAGGGGCAACTCTGGAATCACATCATTGTTATTGACGAACCGATAGAAATTATTCGTTGGGGCAAAATTACTTGTAAATGCTGAATTACCTATTTTCGGACAACCGTAAGTATATATGCCCTGAACATGCTTGAACCTTCCAGCAGCTAGAACAGCAAGGGCAGCACCTAAACTATGACCTGTATACCAAAAATGCATCTCCTGAAACTCATTTTTGAGCTGTTGCAAGTATTGTAGAAGGCCATCTTCTCCGTACCAGATTTCATCCAGAGCAGCCTTGAAGCCATCATGGACTTTCCCACCTAGCGAGGAATCAGAAAAATTCGCACGAACATCAATCAGGAGATCTTGAATGAGGTTGGAATTCTTTATCTCTGTACCACGAAAATCAACAATTGAGAACTGATCATTGCTAGCGACATGACATTGAGTACTATTCCCAGAAAACAGTCTAAACTTCTGCAATCCAAACTTCTCAAACTGCCGCTTAGAAAAATCCTCATGGGCGTATGCTAGCAATGCACAATCAGCCAGCCGCCATGCATTGACTTTTTTAAACTGCTTTGCTGAATGCAGGAATGGATATTGATCATAAGCATCAAAGTAGCTAAATCCCTCATCAGGTGGAAGAATCCCATTCACATCATTTACACTTGCGGAAGGTGGCACAAGTTTTTGCAAAGTATTATTACTAGAATTCATGGAAATATATACTTCCACCTCTATCTAAAAGTTCTTTATCCAAGTGCATGATATTTATTCAAGTATTTCATTAAAAAGATTGCCTACAGATGAATCAATGAATTTCGATAAGAAAAGTCAGATTTATCTACAGATCTATATGATTTCGACCTCAAAGAATCAATTCTTCCACATTTTTCTCTATACTCTCAATCGCATCAAGGACGAAAACTTAGGTGTTTCGCTCCTTAGGCAGCCAGAGCAGCTACCTAAACGGGTGCAGCTCATGGAAACAATGATTGTGTTTTTGCGAAACAGCCTATTCAGAGCTGAATACTAAAAACAGGCATCCAAAGTCACTTTTCCTATAACCTTCAATGACACTTTAAAGATCTTTAGAGCCACTCAATGAGCAATCAAGCAGGTGTTCCGGTCATCGTTATAGTTCCAAAAGACAGGAGTCTTGATGGTGGGTTTTGAAGCTAATAGGACATCAGAGAGCTTCAGGTCCAAAATACCGTCAAACGATACAATCAACCGGCAATGAGGTCATAGTGTCATTCTATAGATATGAAGGAGTATCAATCTGGACACTTCATAGGTTAAGAGATTGGATACTGCTTTATACTTCGACCATGCAACGCCTAAATTTTTGTTCCATCTTGCATAATTCTTTCTCAAGCCAGAGAGAAGAAGACATTCCCCTGTAGAACTCTCTATTGCTCCGGTATGGAATTAACAGATGTTCTTCCTCTTCTTTACGAGCGCTTTGGTGCATTCCAGGCATTATGGAACCTTTATATTACTTTGGCTATCGGAATTCTAGGCTTCGTGACAGCAGCGCAAAAGGCGACACGCCCTGTAGCAATCAGAGTGATTCTCATTGTCGCTTTTTTGGTGTTTGCTATTATCAACCTTACAACTCTCAACAGAGTCCTATCTGAGAGAAGAATTCTAGAAGAACTTGCTGAAAGTTTGGCTAAGCCAGGATTAGAAATGGATTTAGTCGAGGTTTCAAGAGTATCAGGTGAAGTAACCTATCTTAATATTTATCATTCAATCCTTGACCTTGTTGTTGCCTCACTCGTTTGGTTCATCCCCCATCATCAGTCTAAGGACAAGAGCAGTAAATCTAGTTGATGGACAGCAATCAGTCAGTGGCCTTTGATGAACAGTATCCGGCAAGTTCCATAGTTCCTTAAATCAATCATGACCTAGATACTTCCAGGTGGCTTGTCTGATATTTTTTTTACTTCATAAAGAGTTCCATGCTTGTCTTCATAGGCTCCATCTACCCGTTTAGTGAGGGATAGAACTTCTCTCACTTGAGACCCCTTTACTTTCACTAATCGCCCCAGGATAGGAATTACTAACGTTTCTAGTGCCGCAAGGATTGCAAGCATAGTGACAAATTTAACGTTCCCCTCGTTGCTGATCTCGCCAAGGATAGTCGCTGAGATAACAGTCGCAAATGTGAAGATGTTAATGACTGTAACGAACTGAACCCATGCGTGCTCTGCTCTCAGGCGCACAGCTAATAGAGCCAGCGAATGTGCGGATGCGAATGCGAAAATGCTGAGAATAGCTGTGCTTTTCCAATACCCTTCAGCAGCAATCTCTGCCCACACACCCAGTATCAACATCACGGCAGAAGCACCTGCCAGTGCAATGCCACTGTAACTAGGAACAGTATTTTGTTTCCGACTGGAGTAGGCGGAACAACACAAAGAACAAATACTAGCAATGGCAATCACAGAGGTCGTGATCAAGACCTTCAGCTCAAATTCCCCGAACCTACCAGTCAATACGCTAGCGATGGCAAAAAATGCACTGATCGATAGAAAAGCGATAAAGGTGTAGAGCGAAATTTTTTTGAGGTTGTCGCTCGGATCAAAGTCTTGTTTCATCTACAGAAGTAATTCTTTGGCCTGTTGTCAACTTACCCTAGCCATCACATCAATCGTGTCCATAATCATAACTATCGCTCACAGCCCACTCCATCAAGATTCCCATCAAATCGATGCGGGTCTGCCCCAACCACACGGAAACGACGATAGCTAATATCACCACAGTCCAAGTCAGGCGGAGAAGAAGGAATGCAAACATCTGGATAAGAGCGATCGCATCCTGACCGCGAAGGAGTAGCAGTTTTGGGAACAGATAGGGTTGGCTTCGGCTGTACCTTTGCTCGAATACCTTTGCGAAAATCCCACGGCATAA
>NZ_PQWO01000035.1 GCF_003231495.1 Acaryochloris thomasi RCC1774 | reverse complement strand
CTTTTTTGCCAAGATCAAGCAGTATCGGGCAATTGCCACACGCTACGATAAACGAGCCGTCAATTTTCTAGGAGCTATTTACCTAGCAGCCTCTGTTATATGGCTTAATTGATGACACGCCCTAGGGCAACACCTAAAACAGCATAGTGATCTGGACAGTCATATGCAGCTATTCCACGAGTAATCTCAAAAGACATGTGACGTATACCAGAATATTATGGATAAAACTTAAGGTAGGCGTTAAACCCCAGAGAAACGCGGCAGATGGCAACCTGACATTCACAAAATATTAAAACGATTAACCCTATTATTCAAGATTAAAGACCATTGGCTCAACCTGCAGCAGCTCTTGACTTAACGATTGGTGGATTAGACCATTGGTTGCCAGCAAACGCCCTGTATTGAGGCGCTGTGGGCCTTGGTTATAGGCCGTGACAATGCCCCCCGCCTCCTCGACCAAAATAATACCAGCCGCAATATCCCAGGGAGAAAGTCCCCGCTCCCAATAACCATCAAGACGACCACAGGCGACATAGGCTAAATCAAGACAAGCCGCACCCCCACGGCGCACCCCCTGCGTCAGATGAGTCATACGACAAAACTCAGCATAATTATTATCTTTCGTTTCACGACGATCGTAGGCAAACCCGGTGACCAGCAAGCTTTGAGCCAATTTATCAGTTTTAGAGACATGGATCGGTTGGCGATTACGAGTTGCTCCCAAACCCTTTGCCGCCCGAAACAACTCTCGATGAAACGGATCATAAATAGCACCCACCTGTGGCCCCCCCTGAATCAACAGAGCCACAGATGTCGCAGAGAAGGGATACTGATGGGCATAGTTAGTGGTCCCATCTAAAGGATCAACAGCCCAGAGATAGGGACTATCTGGGTTGCCCAGTGCCCCCGACTCCTCTGCCAAAATTTGATGATCAGGGCAATAGCGCTTAATAACAGCCAACACAGCCGCCTCCGCCGCCTGATCCGCCTCCGTTATCAGATCCCCTGGCCGACCTTTTTCACGAATATTCTCTAGTTTGCCCCAATAGGAATGTAAAACCGCACCGCCTGCTTGAGCAGCTTCAGTAGCAACATCTAAAAGCACTGCCAGATTTGGCTCAACGTCCATATCATTCTTCATCTAACGGCAAACCTCGACGGACTGGACCTTTACCAAAGTAGCGTCCAAACTGCAGTTCATAGACTTCATCCTCATCCTGCGTCTCCACCACCAGTTCAGCTTGGGGATAGCTAACGCAAAGCAGCGCATATCCCTGCTTCTGCAGCTCTTCTGATAGCCCCATTGCTTGAGGTTGATGTAGATCGCCAGAGATTACCCTCACGGCACAGGTCGTGCAGGCACCATTACGACAGGCAAAAGGCAGGCGCAAGCCCTGGGCCTCTGCACTTTCAAGGATGTAGCGATCGCTATCGGCCTGGATTTGATAGTCCTGTTGATTCTGGCGATCTCGAACATGAACAGTAAAAATGGTCATCTGGGTTTCGTCATCTCGCACATTCTGTTAGCATAGCTATCCTAGGCTGAGTAATCAGTATACCTCTGGAGAGGTGGCCGAGTGGTTGAAGGCGCAGCACTGGAAATGCTGTTTAGGGCAACTTAACGAGGGTTCGAATCCCTCCCTCTCCGTTCCAATTTAAATTAGAGAAGTCGCTGCTGGTGAGTGACAGCATGGGGCTCGGGCATGTCAGCATCAATGGCTGCATCACAACCAACGAATGAACATCCCCGCCGCAAGCGGACGGGGTATCACTTCACTCAGCTCACACACTTCGTGGCTCAACTCCATTCAACAGCGTCCTTCGGACGCTGCAATTTGTCACGCAGCAAGCGGTGGAGAATCTGACCCTTCAGAGCTTGAATCACGTAGCTTGCCGACAGATGTATCTGCAACAGCTCGAGCCAATTAACAAAATTAGAACGCCACAGCGAAACAAAGAGCTATTTATTTTTCAGAGATCCGCAGCACGATAGACTGGCGTCAAAGCATAGGCGTTCAGGCCAGCGTCTTCAGTCACCTCAAGCACAAGGACTGATGCAGAACGTGAGCAGACGCATAGCGAAACAACCCACATTCACAGGCCTGTTAAACTAGCAAGTCTTCGCAATGCGCTCACAGGGACAGCAGGAACAATACCCCAGGCAATCACTAATGAAAAGCACTCGGCATCCTAACCAAGGTGATGCTGAATTAGCCGTATCTCTAGCTCACTAAGATACTTAGTAGGCTAACGTTTCTAGGGTCTGACGTAGGTATGAGTGAACTAAAGTATCTAGAGCATTGTCTTTAGCATTACTATCTAAACCGTGTTCAAGCACCCAGTGCTTAAAGCCCGAGCTCTTAGAGATAACGCGCCGTAGATGCGGCCAAACAGCCTCTGATGTCTTGACCTGTTTTTGATTAGATGAATGAGATTGGATATGAGCCATAATCAAAAGTCACCCATGCTTGAGCAATAATTTAATGCTTTCTTTACGATAGCGCAAAGTTTTAGGAGAGGTAGAAATCACTGTCACCGCTCCAGCCACCTTCAGGCATGTAATTGAACGGCAAGTGTGACCCCTCATTTAGCCCCTGTTTTCAGGGTAATGGAAATAGGGGCCACAAACCGTTATCAAGGCTACGGAATTCTTTCTAGTCAGGCATCAAGAAAGAACAATTCATCGAAGTCACGAGCTTGAACTTGCAGGAGACAAGGTCCGGCGCTTCGTAACCAGTTGAAAAGACTCAATGGCGTCTCCTTCCTTCCAGTCCTTAAAGCCATCTAAGCCGACACCACATTCATAGCCTGCATTGACCTCTCGGGCATCCTCCTTCATACGCTTCAGCGAGTCTAGAATGCCCTCACGGACAACTTCACCATTACGATGCACCCTGATGCGACAGTTGCGAACTAACTTGCCCGACTGGACATAGCAACCTGCAACAGCACCACGTCCAGCAGGGAAGACAGCACGCACTTCGACTTGGCCCAAGGGTTCCTCTACAAGTTCTGGCTCTAGCAAGCCCTCCATCGCCCCCTCAATATCTTCAAGCAAGTTGTAGATAATTGAGTACTCGCGAATGTCAACACCTGCTTTATCCGCAGCTTGACGCGCACCTGTTGCGAGGCTGGTATTGAAGCCAATAATCACAGCACTACTAGCGGCAGCGAGGTCGACATCCGTTTCACTAATCTCACCCGGTGCAGAGAGCAGAACCCTCACCTGAACTTCATCCTGAGGAAGCTGCCCCAGAGAGCCCAAAATCGCTTCTACAGATCCCTGAACATCGGCCTTCAAAATCAGATTAAGCTCTTTAAGCTCTCCTTCTCGGGCTTGATCAGAAAAGGCATTGAGCGAAACTCGGCGAGAGGCCATCGCCTGCTGCAGTCGAGTTTGTCGTTGCTGATCTGAGCGATCATTAGCGACAGATCGAGCTGACTTATCGTCTCCAAAGACCTCAAACTCATCACCAGCAGCAGGAACATCGCTGAGACCCAAGACTTCGACAGCAAAGGAAGGTCCAGCTTGCTGAACCCGCTCGCCACGATCATCAATCATCGCTCTCACTTTACCCAAAACAGAACCGGCAACGAGCGTATCACCCACCTTCAAGGTTCCATTCTGAATCAGGAAGCTAGCCACAGGACCGCGAGCTTTGTCCAAGTGAGCCTCAATGACGGTTCCCTTCGCAGGACGATTAGGATTGGCGTGGAGATCTTCGACCTCAGCTACCAAGAGAACCATCTCTAGCAGCGCGTCTAGATTTTCGCCCTTCAAAGCACTCACTGGGACCATGATGGTCTCACCACCCCAATCCTCAGCAACAAGCTCATACTCAGTCAGCTCTTGACGGACACGATCGAGTTGCGCGCCTTCTTTATCAATTTTGTTGATAGCAACAATGATCGGCACTTTGGCTGCCCGCGCATGACTAATGGCCTCAACGGTTTGGGGTCTAACGCCATCATCTGCAGCAACCACAAGAATAGCGATGTCCGTAACCCGTGTTCCGCGAGCTCGCATCGCAGTAAAGGCTTCATGCCCCGGAGTATCTAGGAATACGACTTGCTGAACTTCATCATTGTGGGTGAGGTCAACATGGTACGCACCAATATGCTGGGTAATGCCGCCCGCTTCACCCTGAGCAACTTTGGTTTCCCGAATAGAGTCAAGAAGTGTAGTCTTACCATGATCAACATGACCCATAATCGTAACAACAGGAGGACGGCGTTGAAGATTCTCTAGATCTTCTACATCAATCATCTCTGTTACTTTGCGAGCCATTGACTCTTCTTCGACGGTCTCTACTTCGTAGCCCAGCTCTTGGGCGACCATTTCAGCGGTTTCGATATCCAGAGTTTGGTTAATATTTGCTGCAATACCCTTAATAAACAAAGTTTTAATGACTTCCGTTTCAGGCAACTTCAGCTCTAAGGCCAATTCCTGTACGGTCAGATCAGTAGCTAAGGTCAACAGCGTTGGCCGTTCTTCGATGGCCTGTTGCTGTTGCTGTTGCTGACGATCTCGGTTTCGGCTACCCCTACGACGGCCCTTTCTATTGCTGCTGCGAGTTGCCGTCACCATAGGACGAGACTGTTTCGTTGCAGCTGTTTTTGGCTTAGGAGGGCGAACCAAGGAACGACTGACGTCCACAGTGGCTTGAGTACCATCATCTGTCGTTAGCAGATCTTCATCATCATCATCAACGGTCTTTTTCGATCTGCGCTTTTGCTTCGCGGCCTTGGATGATTTACCCAGCTTGTCTTCGAGCGAATCATCATCATCAACCTTCGACTTAGGTCGCTTGTGACGATTCACTAATCGTGGAATGGGCTTTGGTTCGAGGACTGCAACAGTGCTGTCAAGCTCCATCCCATCTGCGCCTGAACTTGAAGCCTCAGATTCGGTATCTGCTGTTTTCGCAGAAACCGGTGCAGGCTTTTGCGGACGCCGAGGTTGACTCATCAGAGTCGGGACCGGTGGCTTCGGCTGAGTTGGGCGCTCTGGCGATGCGGAATCCTCCGACTTAGAGGGCGCTCCGGGACCTTTCACAGCGGGCTTGCGTAATAGCTGAGGCGCAGGCTTTGAATAGATAGGCGGCGGCGTAGCCCTGGTTTCAGTTGGCTCTGGAGAAGACGCCGAGACCCGACTCCCTGGAGATTTAGGCTTTACCGGAGGCGACACTTGAGGTCGGACCGGCTTAGGCGCAGGGGGCTTAGCCACAGAATCATCCGTAGAAGCAGAACTAGTGGAGGCAGATCCAACAAATTCATCAGACTTTGACGAACGCTTACGAATCTCAAGAATCTGCTGCTTACGCGGTCGATCCTTCTTCATCGGCTTGGGAGGTGAAGAAGATTTGCGAGGACTGGGGCTTGACTGAGGTGGTGGAGCAGGGCGCTTAGGCTTTACAGGAGTGGAGGTAGAAATAGAAACCGCCTTTTTGCGGATTTTTTCAGCCTCAGACTCCGTAATCGTACTGCTATGATTCTTGACCGCAATGTCTAACTGGTCACATACGGCCAGAATATCTTTATTATCCAAATTTAATTCCCGCGACAGCTCGTAAATCCTAACTTTTTGATTGCTCATCCACTTGCCCCTCTTGCCTTGTAATTGATTCTACATAGTGCCACCTGTTACTTTTCGTGGGATAACGGATCGTTATGGGTGGTTCAACAGAAATACCTATGAATCCTGATTTAGGTTAGCCCTAAACCATTATCAACCATTTGCGTCTCTGCTGACGTCTAGCTATAACATAGCCCAACGTCATCCTTCATCTCCAACGGGTTCTACAACGTCCTCAACCACTTCCTCAGCTTCAGCACTCATGCTGGAGGCCTCCCCTTCACTGCCTAGCTCTGTCTGAGGCTCTGTTTCCAGTTCTTCTTCTGCAGACGTGTCGTCAGCTGCACCAAATTCAGCATCAAGCTCATATTTCGCACTATCCTTAATATCAATCTTCCAACCCGTCAAGCGAGCCGCGAGCCTAACGTTCTGTCCCTCTTTACCAATCGCCAAACTCAGCTGATCTTCAGCCACGAGGACATGGGCCTGACGATCTTCGGTATTGGCTAAAACAACGGCATCGACACGAGCCGGACTGAGAGCATTGGAAATGTAGGTGGCAGGGTCTGGTGACCAACGAATGACGTCGATTTTCTCGCCTCGCAACTCATTGACAACGGCCTGAATCCGCGAGCCACGAGCACCGATGCAGGCACCCACCGGATCGACATCTCTTTCCAATGTGTCCACTGCAATTTTTGTCCTAGGCCCTACCTGACGAGAAGGAGGGTTGGCTTCACGCGCCACCGCAACAATGCGGACGACTTCGTCTTCAATTTCGGGTACTTCGTTGGCAAATAGATAGACGACTAGGCCTGCATCAGCCCTAGAAACAACAAGTTGCGGGCCTCTATGGGGGCCATCTGCAACTCGCTTTAGGAATACTTTAAAGGTCGCGTTGGCTCGATAGTTATCGTTGGGTAACTGCTCCCGCTTAGATAGCTCAGCTTCCACTTCTGGCTGTCCAAAACCAGAGGTAATTGCCATGATCACCGAACGTCTTTCAAAGCGAAGCACCCGTGCCTGCAGAACCGTTTTCTCTAAGTCCTGGAATTCTTCTTGGATGAGCTTTCGCTGCTGGTCACGTAACTTCTGAGATAGAACTTGCTTAGTTTGAATCGCAGCCATCCGACCAAAATCGCCTTGGTCAGGCGTGACATCTAAAACAACGGTGTCGCCTGCTTGCGCTTCTGGTGCCACTTCTAATACTTCTGCTAAGGCAATCTGATGGTCAGGATTTTCAACCTCAGCAATAATAGTTTTGGTCGCTAATACTAAAAAACCTTCTTCTTCAATATCGAGTTCAACATCAAAGTTTTCGAAATATCCTTCTTCGAACTGCATGAATGTATCCAGCAGGAGTGTGCGCCGGTAGCGTTCGTAGCCTTTGAGCAATGCTTCCTGTAGAGCGGCCTCTACGGCGTGTTTCGGGAGATTACGCTCACGACTGATGGTGTTGATCATTTCTGCTAGACCAGGCAGTTGAACCATTGACATAGGCTATCTCCGTGCAAGTAAAGGATCGTTGGGCGGCTGGCTGAATTTTTGAAGTCTGAAGAATCGGCCAAAGTTAAGGTGGGTCTTGAAGCTGCACCTGTGAAACGAGTGCGCGAGGGATAGACACTGAGCGCCCTTTCTGATTGAGATGAATCCAATCTTGATCCCGGCTGGTCAGCGTTCCAGTCCAGACCTGATGTCCTTTGAAGGGTTCGTTGGTTTGTACCGCAACGGGAAAGCTGCGGAAGGCAGTAAAGTCTCGATCTTGGGTCAAAAACTCTGATACACCCGGACTAGAAATCTCTAAGACGTAGGCCTCTGGCATCACATCAGCTTCATCTAGAGCCGTTTCCAAGGATCGGCTCATGCGCTCACAGTCTTCAAGGTTGGTGTCTTCTTTACAACTGCGAACATCGACCCTCAAGGTCGGGGGCTGCTGATGCGTGTGATACACAGCATCGACTATCTCTAGCTCTAGAGCTTTTGCTACTGGCTTTGCGAGGGCCAATACTTGAGGAATAACGGGATGGGACATTAAATCTGATAATTGGCAGTCAATAAAAAAAGCGGGCTGTAACCCACTCCTCACACTTTATTTTGGCGAGACTTGAGATAGAAGCGCACGAGGGTGCAATCCTAACGCTTTTCAGTTTAGCGCAGGCTGCTACAAATCTGTATTTTCCTTGAGACAAGAGCTGTTGTGAGATGAAGTTTTATCGAGAAGGGGAAATCACTTCAACGGTGGGCAGTTTTTTCTTCTCTGAATCCGTTTGTCGCAGCTCTTGAGCCTGAACGATTGTGCGATCGATATCTTCCGTCTCTAAGCGTTTGATAATGGTCAGTTTTGTTTCTTCTAGCAGATCAGACAGTAGCGACTGTAGTTTATTTAAGGTCTGGCGGTCCTGTAGTTCTGCTCGCAAGGAGCGCGTAAATTGCTCTGCAAGATTGTTGAACAGTAGCCGACCTTCCTGATCGGAGAGGGCTTGATCTAAACCGCCGTAGGCTGCTTGAGTGACTTGGTGAATCACCTGATTGGCAATCTCGGTTGGCAACTGCCCTACGCCCGGTAGCCTCTGTACCTCGCGATAGAAGGGCAGCCCTGCAAGGGCTTCGGTGGTTGCGTGGCGAAGGAGAATTTCTAGGTCAGATTGAATGGTAGGCAAGACGCGACGCACGGTCAGCGTTAGAACTTGATTGATTAACTCATCAATCTCATTGACGTCGTTGATTTCAACGGTGGGTGCGGCTGCGACCGATAGCCACTCTCGAATGGCTCCTTGCTCAATGGAGGTTTGAGCGACGGTAATCCCTTGGATGATGGCTAGCTCAGTCACCTCTCCGGCAATGTTCTCTGCGAGGAAACGATTCATCAGTATTTGCGCTCTACTGAGATCGATGAAGCGCGCCTGATGGAGGCGCAGCGCCACGGGAATGACCCTCAACAACCGCCAGAACGGCAGCAGCAGCAGCAGGTCATACCATCGCCACAGGATGGCATCTCGCCAGGTCATATCATTACGGCGGCTGAGGTAAAGGGTCCGCAGCAGCAACTCAATACCAAAAATGCCGATAAAAATGAGGTCAATACGCCAGAAATAATCGACGGGTAGGTTATTCTCAGCGATGGGGCGATAGTAGTTGGAGGCAATCAGGGGGCTAATTTTTTTGTCAAAAAATGCTAGCTCTGATGCCCAGTTTTGAGGGGTGAGACGTTCGGCGGACCAGAACTCTTGAAATGCCTGTTTTGAGGAATCTTCTGGGTTAGGTTGGTAGTCCCGCATCCGATTCTTGATTTTTTCGAGGGTGCCCGATTTGTTGGCAGCTTCAAAGGGATTCTCTACGATCATTTCGAGGCTGCGATCGCGTAAATCGGCCAAGATCGCATTGCGTTCAGCACTGGGCTGCGGTCCTGCCTGTTTCAGTGTCTCTACAACGTTGAGATATTGCTGTGTGTCTCGATAGGGTTCAATGGCTTTGATGGGATCATACTGCTGAGCAATCCAGGGAAAGCGGGATAGGTAGATATCCCGCATGGAAATATAGGTGTAATCAAAAAAAACGACGCCTAGATCAACGGCTGCCACCAGCGCCATAATCTTTACAAAGACTCTACTCAGACGGTGACTGGAGCGAGATCGTGAAGAGTAGAGCTTTGTTGTTGATGGCATGGTTTAGCGTAGAGGTCGTGGGTGTCAGGTAAGGGAGAAGGCGTTTCAGTAATCGACCATCTGTTACCCATTACCTCCAGCAATAACGGCCTGCAGCCGACTTCTAAACTCGCCCTTCGGATGTCCGCCTTTCACTTCGCCCAAGATCTGAAAATCGGCATTGGGGTTGTCGCAAATAATATAAGTGGGCCAGCCCATCTCTGATTTATCGGGGTACTGGGACAGCAAAACTTTGCGGTATTTGCGGTAAGTTTCGGTATCCTGCATTTTGACATCTACAAATTCCAGTCCCAATTCTTCGGTGACTTTCTGATCGTAAAAGGACATCTTGTGACAGATTCCACAGTCTTCAGAGGAAAACTTGATTACTGCTGCAGCCATAAGAACTTGATCTAAATGTAATTGCGTTCTTCACCATGCTACCAGCGTTTACCCTAAGGCTTTTGAGATGGAAGTCAGTATCGTTCAGGCCACGCTAAGATAAGAGTATGAGTGAGTCTTATAAGTTAATTAGCGATAATCGTCAGGCCCGTTTTCTCTATGAAATTATGGAAACGTTTGAGGCTGGAATTGAGCTAACAGGGACTGAGGTCAAATCTATCCGAGCGGGTCGGGTGAATCTCAGGGATGGCTTTGCCAGTATTTGGAAGGGCGAAGCTTGGTTGATGAATGTACATATTTCTCCACTGAGTAATGTGGGGCAGGCGTTTAATCATGAACCCCGACGTAAGCGTCGACTACTGATGCACAAGCAAGAGATTAGTAAGCTGATCGGTAAAACGGAGCAGAAGGGGTTAACGCTCGTACCCACGAAGCTATACGCCAAGCGAGGCTGGATGAAGGTGGAAATTGCTCTCGCGCGCGGTAAGAAACTCCACGATAAGCGAGAGGCGGTGAAGGAGCGTCAGGATAAGCGTGAGATGCAGCGGGCGATGAAGAGAGCTGACTATTAGCGCTATCGGCCTTGGATGTAGTTGATCACGCCGTTTGCGATCGCAACTGCCAGCTGATCCTGATGGGCCTTTGTCGCTAGACGAGGTGCATCGGTACTCCCCGTCACGTACCCCAGCTCCACCAACACTGCAGGCATCGACGTCTTGCGGAGGACATAGAATCGAGCCTGGCGAATTCGCCGGTCTTTAACATTGACCGATTGCAGAATACTGCGGTGGATATTACTCGCCAGCCTGCTTCCCGTTTGGTAATAGAACGTTTCCAGACCATTGATCTCTGGGCGGCTCAAGCTAATCGCATTGGCGTGAATGCTCACAAATATATCTGCATTTAGACCTTCTGCCTTACGGACGCGAGGCGCTAAATCAACCGTCTGATCTGAGCTACGCGTGAGCTGGGCATTGACACCCCGTCGCCGCAGTTCTTCCACAACCCTCAACGAAACCGGCAGAACCACCCGCTTTTCCTGCAGCCCTCCTCGACCCACAGCACCGGGATCACGCCCCCCATGCCCCGGATCAATGAGGACCACCTTTGCCCCCGGCTTTACCGCAATCGGAGCTGAAGAACCGCCCGCAGAGACCGTTGGCTGCGGGAGCTTTGGCTGCGGCACTGTAACGGATCTTGTAATTAAAGCTTTGCGATTGAGATCACGAATGGCCAAAAATTTAGGCAGCTGGACATACCAGCGATTGGGAGCGAGGCCCCGCACCTTAACCTGATCAGCTCGAAGAGAGTAATCCTTATCCAATTCCACGACAACACGCGTGGTCCATTTGCTGAACTGGGCAACGCGTACTTCTTTAACGTATTCGCTAATCCGCTTCTGTCTTTTTTTCTTTCTAATAGATGTATTGGGTAAATCAATAATCAGACGAGTGGGGTTATGAATGACAACAGCCTTCGGTTTTGTGCCCGTATCCGTAATCAAATCCACCCGGCTTTGCTGGCTATTAAAACGCCAGTAGGTCAGTTTGCCCGCCCACGCGGCATCAGCACCGCTGACAACCCCAAGAGCCACTAACGCTATCCACGCAATTTTCACAGGCATCCGACCTTTATAAGCTTCATGGCTAAGCCACTGACAACCAGACTGATGCGCCCTACCGATAGGTTCCTCCAAGTCACCAAAAAATGCTTTAGCACTCTAGATTCTGAGCCATCGCCGACATGATGGACGATTCTGCCCGATCATGCAAGCCTCAATTCTGCTTTTTAGCGATATCTATCACTGCCATAAGCACAGCACACAAACTCTCATAAAATAAAAATGTCCGCTAGCAGCCTGGTATGGGCATACTCTAGACAGCAGTGAATCTCCCCCAGACTTAGAACCGTCTCTCACAATCACATCACTCCAGCACTCTCGCTCACTGATTGACGAATCATCTATACAATCAGTGCTCACATTCACGCACAAAGCTATGAATAGTTTCTTCCGTTTGCGGAGCCATCATCCGCGCCAGCATCCAGGCTGGACGGGGCACATGACCGTAGCACTGCTCGCCTTGCTTTGCATCGGACTTTCCGCCGCCAGTAGACCATCCCGCTGTGCCTATGCCCAAGCCGGATCAGAGAATTGGCATCCTCTAGTTCTCAATCTCAGCTCTGAGGGTTGTACGATCGACCCGTAAAGGCAGAGGACAATCATAGATGACGGCTCAAGTTGAGACCCGCCTCGAAACGGACAGTATGGGGACCATCGCTGTACCTTGCGACTGCTACTGGGGAGCACAGACCCAGCGATCGCTGCAGCACTTTGATATTGGTTTTGATCGCCTGTCCAGCAGCATGATCCGAGCCTTGGGGATCACCAAACAGGCATCCGCTATTGTCAATCAATCTTTGGGCAAGCTACCGCCCGAAATCGCCCCACTGATTATTGCAGCCGCCGCAGAAGTAGCACAGGGCCAGCACGACCAGCAGTTTCCGCTACGGATTTGGCAAACCGGAAGCGGCACCCAGTCCAACATGAACGCCAATGAGGTGATCGCCAATCGCGCTATCGAAATGGCGGGGGGCGTCCTCGGCAGCAAGACGCCTGTGCATCCCAACGATCACGTCAATCTGTCCCAATCTTCCAACGATGCCTTCCCAACCGCGATGCATATCGCAGCAGCGGAAGATCTGCGCCACCTGATCCCAAAAGTGACGCAGCTGCGAGACGCCCTCTCAGAACGTTCGGCAGCTTTTCAAGACATCGTCAAAATTGGCCGTACTCATCTAATGGATGCAGTCCCTTTAACATTGGGGCAGGAATTCTCGGGCTATGTAGCTCAGCTTGATCAAAACCTGAATCGACTCCAGACGGTTTTACCTGAGCTATATCCCCTGGCTTTAGGCGGTACGGCGGTGGGCACGGGCCTCAATGCTCATCCTGAATTCGCGGTCCAAGTGGCAACTCAGATTGCTGACCTCACGGGCCTGCTATTTGTCACCGCCCCGAATAAATTCGCGGCCCTTGCGGCCCATGATGCGTTGGTGATGGCGAGTGGCACCTTAAAGACGCTAGCTTGCTCTCTGATGAAGATTGCCAACGATCTCCGCTGGCTGGCCTCAGGTCCACGCTGTGGCCTTGGAGAACTAAATCTACCCGCTAATGAGCCAGGATCTTCGATCATGCCGGGGAAGGTTAACCCCACGCAGTGTGAAGCGATGACGATGGTGTGTGTGCAGGTGATCGGTAATGATGCAGCCATTGGCTTGGCTGGGAGCCAGGGCAATTTAGAACTCAACGTTTTTAAGCCGGTCATTATTCATAACCTGTTACATTCTGTACGATTACTGGCGGATGCCTGTGGCGCGTTCACCCAGTATCTAGTGGTGGGGATCAAGGCCAATCAAGGACAGATTCAAGCTTATCTAGATCGTTCTCTGATGTTAGTGACGGCTCTAACGCCTCATATTGGATATGACAAAGCAGCTGAGGTTGCTAAAAAAGCCCATGCAGAAGGGAAGACTTTACAAGAGACCTGTATTGCTCTGGATTTGCTCACTGCCGAAGAGTTTAATCGCTATGTTCGGCCTGAGGAGATGATTTAACTGCCCTAGTTCCCGCGTTAGGTGTCTAAATGATGAACCGCTTACCCAAGTTTCCTGTTTTACTGTGCGGCCTACTGGTCGCGGCGGCGATGCCTGCTGTGGCCCAACCACTCCAGGAGTCGCAGCAGGAGCAGACCGAAGTAACGGTTGCCCACTCTGATAACCGGCAAGTCCATCAGGCCCGGGGGCTCATTTTTGAAACGCCGACAGGTTTTTCTGAGGTGCAAGCGCTCAAAAACGATACGGTAGGCGTGGTCTCTGACGATCGACGAATCACGGTCAGAGTTTTGCCTCTCACGCCAGACACACTTTCCTTCTTGAATATGGAGGATGCGGAATTAATAAACTATGTGAAGTATTTTTTCTTAGGCATCAATTCGCCGTCGACCAACTATCCACAGCGACGCTTTTTTGAGCGGCCGGTAACGGGTGAACTGCAAATCCAGCGAAATCAGAGCGGGTTCATCACTACAGAAATTTATCTGGTGCCCCTCGCAGCTGGGCATAAAGTTGCGATCGCATTTGAAGCCGACGACCAACTCCCCATCAGCGAGGTAGAAGAGACTATCAACACTGTTGCACAGTCCCTCCGAGAGGATCCGGAAGTTTTAGAAAAGCGGATGAAGAAGCTGAAAAAACAGAAGTAAACCATCCAAGTCAATATTGGAGAACCCTCAAAAGCCTTAGGGGGCAATCCATTCATCCTGTGTCAAGCAAAAGAGCTGCCAGGGAACAGATCAACCATCTCACATCGCCAAACAATCAATTGTGGAAACAGATTCCCAAGAATCTAGAGCGGTGCGTTCTGAAAGACACAAACCCCACCACAGCAAAGGGCGAACTAGAAAGCGCCCCTTATCTTTAGCAAATTTCACTCCATTCAACGGAACCTAAACAAAGCATCGTCCTAGGGCCTAAGCCAATGTGACTACAATTTTTATTCCCTAGAGTTCGCGAGCCCTTCAAGAAAGTTTAAATTCCTACCCCCAAACTCCTCAAATTTTCAGTAAAATCACTGATTAATCTATTTTTTATTGTGGAAGAATAAAAATACAGAGAGTTCACGCAAAAGAGCCTATAACAACTTTAGAAATATAGTTTGCATAGATTTTTTTAACGTATAGTTTAGCCCACTAACAGATATTTAATTATCATAACCCTACAGTAGTAGGCAAGTTAGGAATATAAATTTTAGGTGTAGAACTCTCATACCTCTGGAAGAAATTCAATTCTCCACGGAGGTTTACCCACAAAAGTTGAGAGTAGATCATGCTGGTATCTGAGGATCCACAAGAAACTTCTGAGATCATCGCTACAGAGTCAGAGAGGAATCCATATACTGACTCTAAGCTCCACCACATAATGGACTTTGCAGAGGAAACACCTAAAACAATTCTTATTAGGAAAAGCCCTCTCACAAAATACCTAAAGTTATCTAGCAGTTTCTTTGCCATTCTTGGAGGTATATTGCTTGCAGCTAATATACCCGTCAGTGGCTATGGCTTTATATTTTTAGGCTTAAGTTCTGGCCAGCTCGTGATGGCCAGCATAAAGGAACAAGACCAGACCATGATGGTTTACTCAATATCCCTATTTTTCTTCGTTGACTGCATGGGGATTTACCGATGGTTAATCAGCTAATCGTCCCGGTAGATGAGCCAACTATTGATTTCACCCTCAACGAAGCTTACTCAGCATTTTCGGGTGATCCACAACACAGTATTCCTTTACCTGTTTGGCTACTTGAAAATCCTGCAAGTCCGCTATCGTTTCCGGGGCAAATTTATCTGCGTGAGCATGACTACCTTCATATTCTTTTAGATCGAGGAATATCAGCTGAGGATGAAGCTTTTATCGTTGGATTTACGATGGGTAATGATCCAGACACCAATGAGCAACATGTGCATGCCTTCAAATTTGCAGCAAGACTTTTGTATCCCAAGCCATACAGATTTACTCCAGCACACTTAATGCTCTTTGATTGGGGTTTCAGATTTGGTCGGCGAACAATGGTTAAGTGTCTTAACAAGTTAGATTATTCGGAGTATCTTAGCTGTAGAGTCACTCAACTGAGAGAAGAATTCGGCATCGATATCCATGCCATCCAACATCTGCTAGGCATCGCCAATAGCCGACCTTGGTTAACAGCTGTGATAGCTCCCGAATAAGCTAGTTGAGCTATTCTTCCTCAATATCAGTAAGGGCAAGGGGAGCTTCACTAGGGGTTCGTAGGTTCTCAACCAATGCCTGAATCTCTGGTGGCGGCGGCGGCGTCAGCCGGGAAACCACTAGGGTCACAACTAAATTCAGCAGCATCCCAATCGTACCAATGCCTTCGGCTGAGATGCCCCATAACCAAGGTTCCATACCGCCGAACTTAATACCGACTATATAGAAGGTGGTGAACAAAAGACCCACCAGCATGCCTGAAATCGCCCCTTCTCGGTTGGTGCGCTTATCGAAAATGCCCAGCAAGATAACGGGAAAGAAGCTTGCTGCCGCTAAGCCAAAGGCAAAGGCGACAACTTGAGCCACGAACCCCGGTGGATTGATGCCGAAATAACCTGCGATGGCAATAGCAAAGCCCACCATCAGCCGCCCCACGAATACTCGCTTCGCTTCTGAAGCATCGGGATTAATCATCCGGTAATAAACATCGTGGGCAATGGAGCTAGAGATCACAAGCAACAGCCCAGACGCCGTAGAGAGAGCCGCGGCTAAGCCTCCGGCAGCCACTAAAGCGACAACCCAGGGGGCAAGCTTTGCCACTTCTGGTGTCGATAGCACAATGATGTCTCGGTCAATGGTAATTTCGGAGGTTTCCTCGTCTGGGGTGAGCGAAATTGTGCCGTCACTGTTTTTATCTTCCAAGGTCAGTAGGCCTGTGTTTTCCCATTTGGTGACCCAGTCGAGCTGCCGCACTTCCTCAATTTTTTGATCGTGGAGCGTATCGATTAGGTTATAGCGGGCAAAGGAGGCCACGGCGGGCGCGGTGGTATACAGAATTGCAATGAACAGCAATGCCCAGCCAGCAGAATAGCGCGCGGCCCGAACATTAGGAACGGTATAGAACCGGACGATCACGTGGGGCAAGCCCGCGGTTCCCACCATCAGAGCAACCGTAATCATCAAAATATCCAGCATCGACTTGTTAGCAAAGGGCTGGGTATATTCCTGAAAGCCCAAATCTAACTGGACTGCGTTGAGCTTATCGACGATATCGCTAAAGGTGAAGGCGATCTGAGGCACAGGGTTGCCGGTGAGCTGATATGCGATCGCAACGGCTGGGATCAGATAGGCCACAATCAAAATCGAATACTGCGCCACCTGCGTCCAGGTGATCCCCTTCATGCCGCCCAAAATGGCGAAGAAGGCCACAATCACCATGCCAATTACGACACCGGTATTGACATCTACCTGCAAAAAACGGCTGAACACGATCCCCACACCTCGCATCTGACCGGCAACGTAGGTGAGTGAAACAAACAGAGCGGCAACCACCGCCACTAATCTGGCCCAGTTAGAGTAGTAGCGATCCCCAACAAAATCAGGCACCGTATACTTACCAAACTTACGCAGATAGGGGGCCAAGAGCAGCGCCAAAAGCACGTAGCCTCCGGTCCAGCCCATTAAATAGATAGAGCCGTCATAGCCAAGGAAAGAGATCAGGCCCGCCATGGAGATAAACGAAGCTGCCGACATCCAATCAGCGGCAGTGGCTGCCCCGTTGGCAATGGCTGGAACGCCCTGATCGGCGACGAAAAAGCCCTTCGTATCTTTGACCCGCGATCGCCAGCCAATATACAGGTAGATCATGAACGTAATGCCGACAAAGAGAATCGTCCAAACTTCAACGGTCATGATTTTGCCCTTTACTGTTGAACCGACGATCAAGCTTGTCCATTTGAGTGGCGTAGATGAAGATCAAGATGACAAAAACGAAGATTGATCCCTGCTGAGCCATCCAAAAGCCAAGGGGCAAACGCCCTAGATAAATCTGATTGAGGGGCTGAACTAGCAAAATGCTCAAGCCAATGGACACCCCAGCCCATACCAACAACAAATTCCGGATCAAAGCTATATTGGCTCGCCAGTATCTCTGGCGTTCGCTTGAATCGCTCATCTTTTTTGCCCCTGCAAAATTCAACCGCTAGTCTACACCTGGCAGGGGACAGCAGGGGGCGTTTGGGGCGTACTGCAATCTCTATTAACTCAACTGCAGGCAACATCATATCGAGAAGTTTGACGTAGAAATACTCAGACCTGTATTGTCAAATCAACTAATCTAAATTTTGTACTCCCGCTTACGCAAACTCCTCGGGGTCCAGCTAAGGTTTTCCTGAAATTCAACCTAAGAACCAGGCCTAGGGGTGTTTTAAGCTCATTTCTAATAATGTTATGATTGCAACAAAATGCATCCGTGAGGAAAAGCAATCGGTATGACATTGACACCCATCTCCCCGGTGGTTTTGGTCATATTAGATGGCTGGGGCTACCGCGAAAGCAGTGATGGAAATGCGATCGCAACTGCGAAGACCCCCGTTGTCGACAGCCTTTTTGAAACCTATCCCAGCACCCTGATCGAAACTTCAGGAAAAGCCGTGGGTCTTCCCGCAGGCCAGATGGGCAATTCTGAAGTGGGACACCTCAATATTGGGGCGGGTCGCACAGTGCCTCAAGAGTTGGTTCGGATCGCCGATGCCATTGAAGATCGGAGCTTCCTCAAAAATGAAGCGCTCACCCAGACCTGTCAGACCGTGGTCCAGAATGACAGCAAACTGCATTTAATCGGTCTCTGTTCCCAGGGGGGTGTTCATGCCCACGTCAACCATCTAATTGCCCTCCTAGATTTAGCCAAAGAGCAGGGCATCAAAGACGTTTGTATTCACGCCATTCTAGACGGTCGAGATACTCCACCCACCCAAGGTCATCAAGAAATTCAGCGGCTTCAGGCAGAGCTAGCCCACAGCGGCATCGGCAGAATTGTGACCCTCAGTGGTCGCTACTACGCCATGGACCGCGACAATCGCTGGGACCGCGTTGAAAAAGCCTATCGAGTACTCACCCAGGACGATCTCTCCTTTCCCCGCGATTGGTCAGCACTCGATGTGATCAACGATGCCTACGACCACGAGATTACAGATGAATTTTTACCGCCCACGCGGATCGCTGACGGTACCATTGAAGCGGGAGATGGCGTCATCTTTTTCAACTTTCGCCCCGACCGAGCACGTCAGCTTACCCGCGCCTTCATCGATCCCAAATTTGATGCCTTTGAACGCCCGTACATTGAGCCGCTGAGCTTCACCACTTTCACGCAGTACGATCCTCGCTTTTCAGCTAAAGTTGCGTTTGCCCCTCAGGATCTCACGCATATTTTGGGGGAAGTAATCGCCGCCCACAACCTCAAACAGCTACGGATTGCTGAAACCGAAAAGTACGCCCATGTCACCTATTTCTTTAACGGCGGCATTGAAGATCCGCTACCGGGAGAAGATCGGATTATGGTAGCCAGCCCCATGGTGTCAACTTACGATCAACAGCCCGCGATGTCGGCCCCCGAAGTGACTGATAAAGCCATCGCATCGATTCAAAAAGGCATCTATTCTCTCGTGGTTCTCAACTATGCCAACACCGATATGGTGGGGCATACCGGCAAAATGGAGGCCACGATAGAAGCCACGGAAACAGTGGATCAGAATCTGGGACACTTGCTCGACAAGGTAATCAAAGTTGGTGGCACCCTGCTAATCACCGCAGATCACGGCAATGCCGAACTGATGTGGGACGAGAATGGCAACCCCTGGACCGCCCATACCACCAATCCAGTTCCGTTTATTTTGGTGGAGGGGGAGGGTCGCAAAATTCCGGGTCACGGTACCGAGGTACCGCTGCGAGACAATGGCTGTTTGGCCGATATCGCACCCACGATTCTAGATATTCTGCAGCTTCCAAAACCCGATGAGATGACCGGGCATTCCATCATTGAAGCTGCTGGCTTTGACGTAAATCAGAATAAGGGACCCGTGCGAATTCGTCTCTAACGGCGAGCAGGCTATACTGATTGGAAGTGATTTTATCACTTGTCTTTTGACGTGCTAATTCTGGCACAGACCTTACCTACGTTTTTACTATCACTATGCTGATTAAGATCCTGCAGGGCGTTTGGGCCTTTTCTGCCGTTGGCTCTATTGTTCTTGTTTTATTACACAGCCCCAAGGGAGAAGGTCTAGGCATTGGGGGACAAGCCCAACTGTTTACCAGCACCAAAAGTGCAGAAACCACGCTCAATCGCGCCACTTGGACACTGGTGGCGCTCTATATGGGGCTAACGGTCGTCCTCAGCGCAGGTTGGCTCGGATAGAGCTTCATGGCCCGTACTGCTCGCAGAAGCTGGCCTTGGGTATTAGCCATTGTTATCTGCCTTGCCACGATGCTGGGTCACAATTTGTCGCCAAGCGCTGGCGCAGATCAGCGACAGGCACCTGAGGCTCAAGTCCATCCACTGCCTGAGTCTTTAGCGGCTTGGGAAGATTCAGCCCAGCAGGGAGACTATTTTGATCAAGTTCAACCAAATGGGGTGGGCTACTTCGTGTGGAGCGAGTTTCCGATTCAGGTCTATGTGGGGCCTGCCACAGCTTCAAACGACGCGACAGGCTGGCAGCAGGCAGCAGAGATAGCCATTCAAGATTGGCAACCCTACCTACCGCTAGCGCTGACGACGGAGCCTAGCGCTGCAGATATTCTGATTGAGAACCGAAAGCCTGAGCGCCGCAGTGGTGAACGGGTTCGAGCGGCTGAAACGCGCTGTTCCGACTTATACGTGAATGACGACAATCGGCTAGACCACCGCTGTCGAATTAATATCAGCCCGAACCAGCTTGGAAACCAAGCCCACAGGATGGCTTCTGTACGCCATGAATTAGGCCATGCGCTGGGAATTTGGGGACACAGCCCATCAGAAACGGACGCTCTCTATTTCGCTCAGGTGCGAACGCCTCCTGAGATTTCAGTACGAGATGTTAATACTTTAAAGCGCATTTATCAGCAGCCCACTCGCCTGGGATGGCCTTTGCCGTCAGCGACGGAGTAACTTTATGGATCTTTATCAACAGGCGCTCCGACCGCTCCTTTTCTCTGGACTGAAAGCCGACCCTGAAACGGTTCATCGCCAATTTATGCGGGCCTGTGATTGGGCCAATTGTCGCTGCGATAGCCGAAGGCTGGCCGGAGGCCATCGCAACCTCACTGCCGCAGCCATTCAACGCTGGCAAAAGTCGTGCAGCATCTGCGATCCGCGCTTAACCCAAAAGCTTTGGGGTCTTGAATTCATGAACCCGCTGGGTCTAGCCGCAGGCTTCGACAAGGATGGCGTTGCCACCAATTTGTGGCCCAGCTTCGGATTTGGCTTTGCAGAAGTGGGCACCGTCACTTTCCACGCCCAACCGGGCAACCCTAAGCCCCGCTTGTTTCGCCTCCCTCAAGATCAGGCCGCCATCAACCGCATGGGCTTTAACAATCAGGGGGCAGCTCAAATGACCGCCACGCTCGCTGCATCACAGTACCATCGGCCCCAAAATCATCATCCCATCGGCATTAATTTAGGTAAATCTAAAATTACCCCCCTCGAACAGGCGGCAGAAGACTACCTCGGCAGCTTTCGCTTGCTAAAGGAGTACGGAGATTACTTTGTCGTTAACGTCAGCTCCCCCAATACGCCGGGGTTGAGATCGCTGCAGGCCGTCGAGCAGCTTGAACCAATTTTGACTGCACTCCAAACCGAAAATCAGGGCGATAAACCTTTGCTGGTCAAGATTTCGCCGGATTTAGCTTGGGAAGATTTGGATGCGATCGCAACCCTCGCTCAAACCCACGAACTTGCCGGAATCATCGCCACCAACACCACCATTCAACGTCAGGGACTGCAAACGCAGCGCCTCTCCACAGGCAATCCGCCCGATCAAGAAGCAGGCGGACTCAGTGGCCGTCCGGTTCGCCAGCGATCCACAGAGATTATTCGACACCTTTGGCAACAGACCCAAGGCCAACTGCCCATCATTGGCGTCGGCGGCATCTTCACCGGAACCGACGCCTGGGAGAAGCTAGTAGCAGGTGCAAGTCTTCTACAGGTCTACACCGGCTGGACCTATGAAGGCCCCTGGATAGTGCGAAAAATCCTGGCAGAACTATTGAGAAAACTGGATCAGCACGCTTTACCCAGTCTCTCCGCAGCTGTCGGTGCCGCTCATCGAGGCCAAAACACCGACTAAAGGCTAGCATCAGTATTAAGGATGTGATCTCTCGTCAGGCATAAGAATAACTGTACAAAATAGCCGAAGTTCTGAGGTTTTTAGTCTCACTTTCTAGCAAGTTTAAAACTTATACCGCTTAGTAGGCTACTACCTTGATGAGATTCACAGACAATCACAAAAGTCAATGCGCTAACTGACTGGAAAGTGAGTAAGGATGCCTGCTCAAGCCTAAATAAGCTATAGTCATGCCGTTGTTTTGTTCCTTCTTAAACGGACTAAAACAACCGATATAAGATTCATAAAGCCGGTTCACAATCAGCTTAAAATGAATTTGCATGAAAAAAATAGTGCCTAAAAATTATGTCCAATAGCCAACCCAAGGTGGCGTTTGCCCAGCGATCTGAGTTTAGACAAGCACTACGTCAGCGAGTTGACTCCTACTTCAGCAGTAATAATATCAGGCCCAACGACAACCCAGCCATGTATTTCAAATCCGCAGTGATCTATAGCTGGGTCTTGGGATCATGGGCATTTGTGCTCTGGGGTCCATCCAATATTCCATTGAAAATTCTAGGCTGCATTGCCCTTGGATTTGGCCTCGCTGGATTTGGAATGAGCGTCGGTCATGACGCAAACCATGGCAGCTATTCAAAGAATCCCCTCATCAACCGATTTTTCAGTTATACCCACGATTTTATTGGGGTATCGAGCTTTTTATGGAGATTTCGCCACAACAAACTCCATCATATTTACACCAACCTTAAGGGACTAGATGTAGAGATTCAGGGTGACGGTGCCGTCAGACTATCTCCCAACGAGAATCGCCGGTGGCACCACCAGTATCAACAATATTTCATCTGGTTTTTATATCCCTTGATTCCCTTTTACTGGTTTCTGGGAGATACGCGCCGGTTTATCTTTTCAGGTAGCTACTTGGGACATCCCATTCCGAAGCCAAAAGCTAGTGATATTTTCGATTTCGTTGTCCCACGTATTGTCAGCTTTGCCTTCTTTTTTATCATCCCGGCTTGGCAGGGCTACTCGTTTATAGAGATCTTCGTTGGCCTCTCGATTTCCCATATGGTCTATGGCCTGATTGTTGTCTCCATATTTATGTTGGCGCATGTGGTCGAGTCGGTTGACTATCCAGACATCGATTACAGCACCAATAAAGTCGATGATGAGTGGGCCATTCTCCAGGTCAAAACATCCGCAGACTTTGCCCCTGACAATGCCTTTCTCAACTGGTATTTAGGGGGTCTTAACTATCAGACTATTCACCACTTATTTCCAGACGTTTGCCATATCCACTACCCAAAGCTAGCCCCGATTGTGGCTGAAGTATGTGAGGAATATGGGATTCAGTACAATGTTTATGACACGTTCGGCAGCGCAATTGCCTCTAATTATCGATGGTTGAGACGCCTCGGTCAGCCTGTTGAAATTCCAGCAGCAGTCGCCTGATCTGCTTACATTCGTTCTACAACATCAATGCCTAACAGTGACAGACCCAATTTGAGAGTCTGCGCTGTGAGGTCGCAAAGAGCCAGCCGTGATGTACGCGCTGGCTCTTCTGATGAAAGGACCGGACAGCGATCGTAAAACTGGTTATACTTTTGACTCAGCTCAAACAGATAAAGACACAGGCGGTTTGGAAGTAGCTCGGCTGCAACTTGATCTAATACGTCGCCAAGCTGAATCAGGTGCTTTGCCAGCACGAGTTCGGCTTCTTCATTGAGCTGAATATCGATTTGACTTTGCTGAGAGAAATCAATGTTCCCTTTGCGGCTGATGCCCTGCACTCGAACATAGGCATAAATGAGATAGGGAGCCGTATTACCCTGCAGCGCCAGCATCTTGTCGTAGCTAAAAATGTAATTACTAGTGCGGTTCTGGCTCAGATCAGCATATTTGACGGCCCCCATGCCGACAACACGCGCAACTTCATCAATAAATTCTGGAGTTTCAGTGCGTTCTTCGGCTTGGATGCGCTGCTCTAGGTCCGACCTAGCACTTGCGATCGCTTCGTCTAGCAAATCTCGCAAGCGCACCGTTTCACCTGACCGCGTCTTCAGCTTCTTACCATCTTCTCCCTGAACAACCCCAAACGGAACGTGAACAATCTCAACCCCATCAGGAATCCAGCCTGCTCGGCGAGCCACTTGAAAGACCTGGGCAAAGTGATTGGCCTGTCCAGCATCGGTGATGTAAATAATTCGCTGCGCACTATCTTGCCCGATGCGGTAGCGCAGAGCGGCTAAGTCCGTAGTGGCATAGTTATAGCCCCCATTTGATTTCTGAACGATGAGGGGCTGCGGATCGCCATCTTTATTCGTGAACCCTTCTAGAAAAACGCACTGAGCACCCTGGTCTTCTACTAGTAGTCCGGTTTCCTTGAGATCGGCAATCACCGCTGCCAGATGCGGATTGTAAAATGATTCTCCACGCTCGGTCAGGTGAATATCCAGACGCTGATAGATCTTGTCAAACTCTCGGCGTGACTGATCACAAAGGAGCTGCCATGCCTGCAGCGTTTCTTGATCGCCAGCCTGCAGCTTGACGACCGCCTGACCAGAGGCTTCTTGAAACTCTGGATCTGCGTCAAAGCGTAATTTTGATTGCTTATAAAAGGCCACCAAATCCCCAATATCTAGAGCGTCTGAGGTGGTTAAAGCTGAAGGGTAAGCTTCACGCAGATAGGTGATCAGCATTCCAAACTGAGTTCCCCAATCTCCAACGTGATTGAGACGCAGGACATCGTGCCCCTGAAACTCCAGCACCCGCGCAATGCAGTCGCCAATAATCGTCGATCGCAAATGCCCCACATGCATCTCTTTAGCAATGTTAGGGCTAGAAAAATCAACGACCACTTTTTGCGGCGGAGCAGCTACTGCAACACTCAATCGCTCATCCCCCTGCATTGACTGCAGCCGATCTTCAAGATAACTGGGTTTCAGCGTCAAATTGATGAAGCCCGGACCTGCGATCGTAGGCACTTCGCACAAATCGTCAACCGACAGATTTTGAACAATTTTCTCAGCAATCTGACGCGGAGGCTGCCCTAACTGTTTTGCCAAAGGCAGAGCCACGTTAACCTGATAGTCTCCAAACCTCGGGTTGCTCGCTACCCCTAAGATTGGATCTGTCTCGCTAAATTCTGGCCCAAAAGCCGCTGTCAGCGCCTTCGAAAACTGGGCACTGAGCTGTTCTAATGTTGAACCCATTATTTTATTTACGGCGACCCCGCTGTTCTTGCTGGATTCTGCGGCGATCACGCCATTCAGCAAACGTCAAATAGAGAATACCTAAGGTTACAAACACCAACAGCCCAAACGCAGCCAGTGAAAGTAGATCAAAGAGAGAATTATCCACGATGCCCTCACTCTATCTGAGACAGGTTGCCTCTACATTCCGTGACGACCCCAAACAACCATCGCAATGGAGTAGGTAAATACGGTTAAAGTAGCAGCCCAGCCTAAGGTCAGAATATCCATGTGTTGCCGATATAAATGATAAAGATATTTTAACTTGAAATGGAGGCAGGGAAAAACGACAGTCAGCCAATGCTGTACTAATTTCTACAGCATTACAGTTTGTCCCTCTAAAGCTACTGTCTTGACGATGCCAAGATTCAAAGAGATCTCCTCTGACGCTAGTGGAGAAAGGCTGCATCAATATAGTCCATCAAAAGCAGTGTTCCTAGCATGCCGCCAATCATGGATATGATCATAAATAAGGGGTGGTTGGCGCCCAGAACGCTTGTCACCCCACACATCAGCACCGATAAAAAGGCCAGGATGATGATGAAGATCAAAGGTTTGAGGTAAACCATTACTATTACTTATGAATATTAGTTGCGATGATTATTATTGTAATGGATTCGCGCACCTGCCCAATTGAGCTTGTCTCGCAGGGTGCGGTAGTAGGAGTAATCTTCCTGTAGCAGGATAAAACGGGCCTGTTTTTGGGCCATCCAGACATCGATGCGCTGTCCCGGCCAGATAGAGGTTGCGAGCACTCCATCCATCCACAGCTTAGTCGCAAGTTCTCGATCTTGCAGAGGCCAAATACTAACGACGGACCCAGGCGGCAGAACGATGGGGCGACTAGAAAGACTGAGGGGGCAAATAGGCGTCACAATCATTGCAGCCATGCCGGGGTGAACGATGGGACCGCTGGCGGCCACGGTGTAGCAGGTAGAGCCGGTGGGTGTGGCAACAAGCAGGCCGTCGCCTTGGTATTGATCAACGACGGCTCCGTCAATTTCTAATTCTAGAAATGAGGAAATCATTCGATCAGCAGAAGCTGGCTTGACACACATTTCATTGAGGGCAAGGTAGGGGAGATCGCCTTCGTCTTCAAGTCCACTGGGATCGGAGAGTCGATCGACGTCACGCTCTGCCACTCTGGCCTGGAGCATCATGCGCTGCTGAACGGCATAGCGATCCCCTGTCAGGCGGTCCCAAACATGGTCAAGGTCTTGCACCATCTCGGCGGGTTCCGTGAGAAAGCCAAGGTGGCCTCCGATATTGACGGCTAAGATGGGCACCCCGTCCGGCGCTAGATGGCGGGCTGCTGCTAGAGCCGTCCCATCACCGCCAAAAACGACTGCGAGATCAATCGCCTGGGTTGCGGAGGCCAGAAAGACGGGATAGGGGTTGTCGTTCGCGCCGCTGGGCCCCATCAAAATTTTGCAGCCTTGGGCTTCAAAGTAACGGGCACATTTTTCGGCGGCTTTGTGACTGAAGGAATCTCCGGCTTTGTAGGCAATGATGACTTGTTTAAGCTGCACGCAATCTGACCTAGGTGGACACTAACTCTAAATTAGCTGAACAGCTTGTGAAACTGAGAATTTTTAGTTTCGCTTTTTATTGCAGGGCATATCTTGGTCCGTCACAAGCGATAGGAAGCCTTGGCATCGCTGACTTTGATCATTAGAGTCATTGGTTCAAGAGAAGATGCAGCGAACCCGTATTGTTCGTAGAACTGCTTTGCTTCTTCTGAAATTGCATGAACCAGGATTGCTCGGATTCCAGCAATTTCTGCGGCTTGAAGAATCCGTAGAATGGCATCTTGCAACATGGCTTTGCCGAGACCTCGACCTTGCCAGTTCTGATCGACAGCTAGTCGCCCAATCAGCATGACGGGTATTGGATCAGGCATATTGCACCGCACTCCTCCTGTTGCTGTTGTTTGAGCAACGGCACCGTTGGAAAGGGAATAGTAGGCAATCACCTGCTGTTTATGGCAGAGAACGTAGGTGCGGGACGCGCCTGCTCCTTCATTCTTGAGAGCACGCTTTTTTAACCACTGATTGAGCTGCTCATTGCCTGAGTCGAAACGCTCTAAATCATGATGTAGCTGCAGATTCTCCGGTGGATTTAGTCGAGGTTGATCTGGCTTTAACCCCACGGCGTCTTTGCAGCTAGCAATGCCTGCAATTTTTCATTCTTTGCAGGTGGCTCATCCAAGATGGCCAGAAATTGCTCAAACTGCTGTGGATCTCGATCAAACCAGCATTGATCTAGGAGAACTTCCCGTGCCTTCTGAGAGGCAGAGTCTAGGATAAATTCCGAGCGACTTTTGCCTTGAACTCTGGCAGCATGATCAATGAGATCGCGCTGCT
Organism: Acaryochloris thomasi RCC1774; assembly: GCF_003231495.1. Classification (NCBI taxonomy): domain Bacteria; kingdom Bacillati; phylum Cyanobacteriota; class Cyanophyceae; order Acaryochloridales; family Acaryochloridaceae; genus Acaryochloris; species Acaryochloris thomasi. Next base: position 6,117 of record NZ_PQWO01000035.1, on the reverse strand, counting down.
TTTGCTTAGCCCGAATATTGATCTTAACGTCGCAAGTTTGGCTGGTGGTGGTCCTATCGTGCGTGGCTGCCATTCTAGCTATCTTTGATTGAGAATTATATTGAAGCTTGATGTTTCCTATCAATTAAAGATAGCTAAGCTGTACGCACAACGTCAACACAGCTTAATGGGGTATGACGCTAATCTCTGCATGTTCATCAGGGTTATGCGTTCTATCAGTGAAGTAGAAGAACTTGAGGTTGAAGCACAGTAGCTATCCCTGGATCATGGGATGTAAAAATCAGAACTCCACCTTTCTTTGTAAAAGTTTTGAGGGCTTCCAGCATCAGCCCCAGGGAAGCTGGGTCTTGCCCCACCATAATTTCGTCCAATAAACAGATCTTGGGTTCTCGCACCAACACTGCCCCCAGAGCCAATCGCCGCTTCTGCCCCTGAGATAGTGCATGGGGATGCTTCTGGATACAATGACTCAAATTCAACGCTTTTAGTAACCGCTTCGCTTGCTCAGGCTCCACCCTCGACTGCGTTACCTCTGCTTCAACACTCTCTGCAAACAACTGATGATTTGGATTCTGCAATACAAACCCAAGCAATCGCGAAATCGTTACGACACTCTGCCGTGTCACATCTCGCCCCAGAATCTCTAATTGTCCTGTGCTGGGTTTCAATAGCCCACTCAATAGCTTGAGCAACGTCGTTTTGCCGCAGCCGTTTTCCCCCTTCAACAGCACAATATCCCCAGCCATTACCTGTAAATCAGGGAACGGTGGATAGCCTCCCCAACTCAGATTTTCGGTTTTTAAAACGACTGGCTTGTCTTTCTTTGAAGTGTGTGGTGGAGGCTCAGCTCTTGTTTGCGTAGGAACCGGCAGTGGCGATGCCAGCAAACTTACCTGACCAGATTCGATTTTGTAGATGCGATCGCAACTCTCTCTCAGCAACTCCAGGCGATGCTCGATCAACAACACCGCCTGTCCTTGAGCTACCCGCTTTTTCAACAACTCCAGCAATAGCTGCACCCCTGCAGTATCTAAGAAGGCAAAGGGTTCATCCAACAGCAACATATCCGGCTGTCGAGTGAGCAAACAGGCTAACAGCAACCGCTGCTTTTGTCCCGCTGAGAGTTGGTGAATCGTCCAATCTCGTTGCTGCACTAGGTCAAATTCCGTCAGGGCAGATTGCGCGAGATCTTGAATTTCACCGGGGGGAAGGTTCCAGTTTTCAAGGCCGAAGACCAGCTCCTCCCAGACTTGATCGGTAAAGATTTGGGTCTCTACGTTTTGTAAGAGGATGCCCATGAGTTGCGATCTCATCCGAATTGACCAAGATGTAATCTCTTCGCCCCGACAGAACACCTGCCCCGACAGCTTCCCGCCCGTATGCTCCGGCGCAATCCCCGTCAAACAATTCAACAGCGTACTTTTACCACTGCCAGTACCCCCCGCCAGCACCACTAGCTCGCCTGGGTTCAGCGTCAGGTTCACGTTTTGGATTGTGGGCTGGGTCTGGCCGAGATGCGTAAAGCTTAGATCGACAACCTTCAGCAGGGATGAGGTATTCTCCACGACCGTTTATCGCCCCCACTCTAGATATGTGATTAGGCTGAGATATGCGATCGCAACTCCACAAAAAAGCGTATCGGCCCACTGCCAGCGAAGCGGCTTACTATTACTGCGCGGTTCTGTTGGAGAATAGCCCCGTGTCTGTAGGCCAATCGTGACCTCATCGGCATAGACCACCATTTGAAAGACCAGCGGCACCATCAGTCCCGAGAACCACTGTCCAGGACGCCATCTCAAATCAATCCCTCGCAACTGGTTCGCCTCCCAAATGCGCTGCAGCTCTTGCTGCATCAACGGGAAAAACCGCCAGATCAGCATCAGACTCAAGGTTAAAAAGCTGGGTAAACGCACCGTCTGCAGCGACCGAATCAGATCTGCCGGAGGTGTGGTTAAGGCCAAGATCGGAGTGGGTAGCACAATCGCTAGCAGCCGCAGCGTACTCAAGATAGCCTCCGGCCAGTTGCCCAAGAGCAAAGCTGTAGAGCCCGTAAACACGGCCACCATCAATAAGCCGTACCCCAGGAACAAAGGGCGTAGCTTGAGTTGCGTCATCAGCAGCAATACCCCGCCTACCAATACCAGCATTGGAGCAATGTTTTTAAGAAATAGCGAGAGAATGACTAATCCAAAGCCAATGCCCATTTTCAGAAAGGGATTAATGCGGCTCAGAAGGTTTCGGCGAACTCGTCTAGGCGTCGGCATCTAGCTTTCCGGCTCGCTGTAGTTGATGCACCACTTTTTCCCCCAGCCACCAGCCAATGGAACCCATGATTCCTGCTGCAACCGCTAACACACCCACTAGCCAAGGTTTGTTCAGTAAATCTGCAAATTTTTCGAGTACTTTCGCTAAGTTTTCTGCGGGTATTGTGCCCGCATTAACTAAAGCTGCTACCGCAAAGATGCTGCCCAGACCAATCAAAACCCCGCTCATGAAAAACACCACCGTTCCAAGAAGTCGATTGGCCTTAGACCGATAGTTACCTCTGAAAAAGACAACGGCTTCTGCCGTTAAGGGAGTGAGCACCAGATAAAGCGTGATCAAAGGGGAGAGCGGCAACATCAAAAGCGCCAAGGGCAAAATCATGAGGGCGACGCTGCCGCGCCTCTGCAATCGAGCCATCCCGAGGGTGAGAAAGATGCCACCGAAGGGTGCCCAGATGACGAGATCAAGAAACGGGACAGGGACGAAGGGGCCGACGAGAAAGATAGAGGCGACCATGCCAATGGTCATGAAGGCACTAAAAACGTAGTCTCGAAGGCTCCAGGGTGATTTCATGAGGTGTTAGTTGCGGCGATACTGCATTATCCTATGTTGTTGAGAATATATCGTGACCAACAACCTGAACCTAATCAAGTAAATAGTCAACTCGAAAATGGATATAGAAAAATTAACAGAAATTTTAGCCTCAAATTCCTGGAGAGTAATCGCAGCTATACTTGGAGCTGTTGCCGCTCAGATTACAAAAAGCATAGTTGAGCAGATAAAAGGCAGTGCAAAAGAAAACAGAAAAGACATTAGCAAGTTTACTCTTGCCAAGGAAATAGAGTATCAAAACACAACGGGAGTAGAAAATCTCAGAAACTCACTTGCTTTTACTGCCCTAACTCAGCGAACAGCGCCTATCCACATAATAAACTTAGTAATGAATTGCTATGACCCTGGAGAAGCAATATATATCTATTCAAAAACACCAGGATATATAAAATTCAATCCAAAAAAAAGTGATTTAGGACATGAGCTAGAAAAGCCAAAATCGATAGATGCTGCTGTAACTGCACAATATATAGTTGCTTTTCTCTCTATATTGACTCTAGTTTTATGTTTACTTGGGATAAGACACTTTTTCAAGTTTTTAGACCCAAACATAATTAAGGCAGTAATCAAATTGCCGAACTCAGAGGTGCTTTCTGTGTTTATTGCCCTGATGGCCTTTGTATTTTCTTTCCTTGTGTGGCACTCATTTTGGCTCCTGAAAATTTCCACCCAAGATATTCAATTTACTAAAAGAGTGAAAAGATTCTATCGGGGCTATGATTTGTATAAAAAAGCTAATGAGTAAGGTCGATTAGACGGCTTGACTTGCATAATCTATTCGCTGCAGATCTGGATCATATTCGCTCATAGATCTTCAACCAAATTCAAAGTGACCTTGGTATCGTTTTTCTGTGTACGAAAGCCATAATTCGGCATCATTAAGATCTGTTTTTTAAACAGACTTACTCATATATTCCATTGCTGCTGTTACCAGGAAATTAGAGCGATTTTCTCCTAGCTCAGTAGCCTTAGCATCAATCTTGGTCAGCAACCTTTCAGGCACAGTGATATTGATTCGCTTGGCTTTACCCGAAAGCTTGGACAAATCAACTGATGCGATCGCCCAAGTCCCGCCTTCAAAATCAGGATTTTGATGATGGACCTCTGCGAATCCAGGCTGAGGAATATCTTCACCGTCGATTAACAGTCCTTCAACGTGACACTCAATTGCTTCAATAGCATTCTCAATCGCTGTATCGAGTGTGTCTCCAGCCGAGAAACAACCGGGAATATCTGGCACCGTTACACCGTAATCGCTATCAGAATCTTTATGAACAACAATCGGATATCGCATCTTTACCTCTAAGGCCACGGCCACTCAGCCTGCCTATAAATACTTCTCAGAGTTCCCTTTGGTATATCCTTCTTTGGATGTGGAACCGTCACTCGGTTCTTGTGCTCATGGTGCTTGAACTGTTGATGACTGCCTTTGACATTAACCAACACCCAACCTTCTTGCTTGAGTCTAGCGATAATATCACGACTCTTCATGGATTAATTATACACACGACACACACGAACATAGCACTATTCAAGGTTATGCAATATCTCCCGAAAGATGCTGACGTGGCTTAGGTCGTTTGCATCGACTGCTGCACTCGTTTTCTCCAGCCCTCAGTCTGTTTGAGGACTTCTGAATATGGCAAATCACTATCCATAATTAGCTGTATCGGCAGGGGCTTGAGGGGCAGCTTCAGTTTTTTACCCACTGTCATCCGGAAGATGAATTCTAGCCTCATTCGTTTTGACTGCGGAAAACCGTCGTTCGATAGTTCTCGTAGGGCATGAACATCGGGTAGCCGTTGGGCTGTAAAGGCCGGTAGAGCTTGCTCCCAGTCGTCTTGGTATCGATCTAGGCATTCGTTAAATATCTGTGCGTCCTGTAGAGATGCGTTGCAGCCTTGCCCAATAGAGGCAGAGACGGCATGAACAGCGTCACCAATCATCAAGATGTTGTTGACGTGCATGCGATCGCAACTAACAGTCATCAATTTTGACACCGGACGCAGACGCAGCGCCTCGGCCTCATCCAACGTCATCAATTGCCCCAGTTGCGGACAGTTCTCTCGAAAATAAGCCAACACATCCTGATTGGTGTTCAACGACTCCAGCGGATTCTTATCCGGCGGAAAGATCAGCGTGCCGTGCAGCCAGTCATCGGCTTGGGGAGCCATAATGATGCGAATCCCATCGCCCAAACTCCAGGTATGAATCTTGTCCGCCACCAGTTCAGCCGTTTTATCCTCGCTCACCCTAGGGACAAATAGAGACTTATAAACATCAGGGACCACGCTTTGCTGAGAATGCAGCAACCCCTTGTTCTCTAACGCCTCGCGTACTTGAGATCGGGCACCATCAGCCCCCACCAATTGATCAAACGGAACAGTAAAGGTTTCTCCGGCTTGAGGCTGAAGCGTCACGGCTCGTTCTTCCACACTGATACAAGGGCAATCAAACGTGACCGTCACGGATTCCTTGTGGCGCTCAACAAGCTGTTGCAGCAGAACCTGAATTAACTGGTTGCGATCCGTTAGCAACAGAGGCATTTTGCGTTCGATCTGGCGAGGACTGCCTGTTTTACGGTGGAGCATAGCCCCTCGGGACCAAATCCCTTTCTCGACGAGTGCCGCTTCTAGGCCAGGAATCGTACGAATTGCATTCATTCCCCTCAACTGCAGCGTTAGAGGGAACGTTCGCTGCTGGGATTGTTTCACCAAACGAGGGTCGGGACGGCGTTCGTAGATTTCAACTCGGTAGCGTCCCCGACGAAGAATATAGTGTGCCAGCAATAGTCCGGCTGGACCTGCTCCAATAATGACAATCTTGTCCACTGTTATTCCCTCGCGTGGTGGCAGCTAAACCGCCAGTAAAGCTTTCTCCATTATCAGCAGATGAGGTGGTGTTCAGTTATCCTTTCTGTGGACTAGCGCGACGTGGACGTTGTAGGAGTCCACGCTCAATTAACTGGCTGATCAGCATGACATTCAATCTAGATACTGTTCCATCTCAAAGGGGGCGAGTTGCGATCGCAACCGGTGCAAACACGGGCATCGGCTATGAAACAGCCCTCGGCCTTGCCCAAACCGGCATGAAAGTAATCATGGCCTGCCGCAATCTAGGGCGTGTCATCAATTAACTTGACGTATCTACATTAATCTTTCATCTTAAAGACTCTTCTACTGTGAGGAGCTTTGAGATGCCCCGACGATATGCTCTGCGCGATGATCAATGGGAGCAGAT
>NZ_PQWO01000034.1 GCF_003231495.1 Acaryochloris thomasi RCC1774 | reverse complement strand
ATGCGCCAGCGAGTCTCTCGCCTAGTGCGTAAGACCCTGTCGTTTTCAAAAAAGATTGCTAATCATATTGGTGCTATCTGGATGTTTGTACACCACTACAATGAATCCTTACACGACTAGGACTACCGAAAGCTTCAACAGGTCGAGCAGTTCTTCGGAGGGTGGCGGTAGCAAATCACCGCCAATAGAGGTATTCATAGCTGAAGTTTGGTCTGGTAGGTATAGATCATCGTAGCTGCATACCTGACGACGAACCCATGCCTGAAATTGCGATCGCAGACCATCGAATGAATATCGCCAAGATCCTGCCGTTACGCCATCAGGTACTGAGGCCAGGGCACCGGATCGCTGAGGTCAGCTTCCCGGAAGACCCGAACGAGGCCAGCCGTCACTATGGGGCCTTCGACAACTCAGGCCAAAACATCGGCTGCCTCTCGCTCTTTCTTTCAGTCTGGCAAGAGCAATCCACCTGGAGACTTCGGGCGATGGCGGCTGGCGGAAACAGGAGATTGGCTAAGGTGGCAGATGGTATCGAGTTTATCTGAGCCAACAACATTAGGCTTTTGCTCTATCGACTGACTCATTGGAGGGATCAAGCATTCAAAGCACCACCTTCCCTGAAAGCTTGCGGTGTTACCCCTGTCAACTGCCGAAACTGTTTACTCAAATGGCTATGACTGTTGAATCCACAATCTAGGGCAATGTCTACAATCCGACGGTCTGATTGTTTCAAGAGTTGCTTAGCTCGTTCCACCCGCTGCTGAATCAAATATTGATGTGGAGATCGACCAACGGACTGCTTAAACAGGCGACTGAAGTGAAATTGGCTCATATCCAGCAATTGAGCTAAATCAGCTAGTCTAATCTCGCTATCTATATGGGCATCAACGTAGTCTAAAACCTGCTGGATCTGGCGGGGGGGTAAGCCTCCGTCATAGACAGATAACTGTGGTCGTTTAGTTGCATAGTTGCGGAGCAAATTCACGGCCAGGATATTCGCCAGAGAATCCAGATACAATCTGTTCCCAGAAGCATCTCGCTGATATTCGGTGTGGAGCATCATGGAGATCGCCTCCATCTGAGAATTCCGAACCTGAAATGTCGGGACGAGTTCGATGTGATCGCAGTCCTGCTCAAGTGTTTCCCTTGCAACACTTTGCAAAAACTGAGTCGTCAGTTGAATCTGCAAGCAACTTTCTTGACCCTCCCAGCGAACAAACAGGGGGGTATTGGCTGGTGTTATCAGGATGTCTCCTTTGCGATACAGCCCTGTACGAGTCTTGCCATCCTGAGCTTGTAAATAATGCATCGGACGAGAAGCAAGGGACATGAAGAGCGTGTGCTCTCCCTCAAAATGGCAACTTCCTTCCCCTGGAGGATTCTGAAGCTTCTGGACCCGAATAATATCTTGGCCTGGGCTAAATGTAGGTGATGATGTGTTGGTGTCAACCTCTGGCATAGCAAGACTTTTCATGGTGCAAACCTAATGCTGATGCATCCCAATTATATTCAAGCGATGAGTGATCTCAGCCTAACTTACTAACTGGCCGCAAGATTGTGACAGTGGCGCAAGAATGTCATAGCTGGGCCTAAATCGTTTTCCTAAGCTGAGACTGTCGTTACTTAGGAAAGCAACATTATGCTACTACTTATCTTTGGAGCCACGGGAAGTGTCGGGCATCAGGTGGTTGAACAGGCACTGGAGCAGGGGCACTCTGTTGCTGCTTTCACTCGGAATCCCCAGAAACTAAATATCCAGCATCCCAATCTCAAGTTTATTGAGGGCGATGTGATGAATTCTCCGGCAGTTGAGCAGGCGGTGCAAGGTAAAGAGGCTGTTCTATGTTCACTTGGTGCGGGACGGAATGGGGTAATTCGGTCAGAGGGTACTCGCAATATTGTCAAAGCAATGGAGAAAGCCTCCGTACAGCGGTTAATCTGCCAATCCACATTGGGGGTTGGTGACAGCCGGGCTAATCTCGATTTTTTCTGGAAATACATCATGTTTGGGCTGCTGTTACGTCCAGCCTATACCGATCACGTTTTTCAGGAAGCTTACGTCCGGCAAAGCCGACTTGATTGGACCATTGTTCGTCCTGCCGCCTTTACCGACGAAGGCCGGACTGGTGCCTACCAGCACGGTTTTACGGGAAGCGAGAAGGGACTCACGCTCAAGATCTCAAGGGCTGATGTCGCTGACTTCATGCTGAAGCAGTTGGGAGACAATACTTACCTGCACAAAACACCAGGTTTATCGTACTGATTGCTTCTCTGATGAATTTTCTATGCTGTCAAACCGATATTAATGAGCAAGAGAGCTGATACTCATGTCTAATCAATTACTTTTCTCAGTAAAGCTGTTCTCAGTTCTAGGCTGTGGACTCGTGGCAGGGATGTTTTTTGCCTTTTCGACGTTTGTGATGCTTGCTCTGGGCCAAAGACCACCGTCTGAGGGAATTGCGGTCATGCAAGCCATCAACGTCACAGTTATCAATCCCTGGTTTATGATTGCGTTTCTTGGTACGGCTGCCACTTGTCTATTTCTTGCTGCTACTTCACTGTTCCAGTGGCAGCAGCCAGGATCCATCTACCTTCTGGTGGGGAGTCTTTTATACCTTGTCGGCACGCTTCTAGTCACCATTGGGTTCAATGTGCCGATGAATGATGCCTTAGCGATCGTTGAACCACACAACCCTGATGCGGCTGATCTCTGGAGTCGATACCTGACAAACTGGACCTTCTGGAATCATATTCGCACTGCCGCTGCACTTGCTGCCACGGCATCACTGACGCTGGCGTTCAGAGTGACACAGTTGTAATGGTTTTGTTGCATTAACTCTTGAGGGCACGAGAAAGGAAGCATTCCCCTGATTTTTTATACGGCAACCCCAAAGATTTCAAAGATGAAGTAATTTTGAGACCGGATATCTCCCTTCTCAGTGTCAACGCTCTGTCCCTTGCCAATGGCATTGATCGTTTCGTTCCATGTCTTCCTACTGACATTTCTCATTACAAAGCAGCGGTGCTTTCGCCCTCAATATCCTTACTTCTAGACTACTTGAGCAAGGTGACCTGAGCGAAACAACGTAAGTTTGACAAAGTAATTTTACTTCATTTAGTCTAGTCATATAGATTAAACAAGACCATGAGTCAAAATTGCTACGAGAGGCTCTCTAGAGCTGAGGATGATATCCAGGCACTGTTGGAGCGCAACCGCTCGAACTGGCAAGAGGTAGCGAAAATTGCGATCGCGGTTCGTGAGGACAAACTCTACCAACAGTCTGGTCTATCTTTCACCGCCTGGGTACAGCAGATGGCTGAGCGGTGTGACTGCCAGCGCTCACTAATCTGGAGGTACATCAAAGCCGGAAAATATTATTTACGAACGATCGAGAGCGACAGCATTGAGCAGATCGATTCTGCGTTGGCCGCTCCAGAAGCGCTCGTAAACCTTGAGAAGGTAGAGCGACATGCACCCAAGCCTGTTTTTCAAGGGCTGAAAGACAAAGTATTGGCGGGAATGGCGACAGTTCGAGAATGTCGTGATATGGCAAAGCAGTACAAGCCTGAGTCTGAGAACCGGAGGGGACGGCCACCGGCAGGAAGTGAGGGAACCTATGAGCATCTTGGGCGACAGAACTCTCAGGGCAGTGGCTCTACAGACAGCAGCTCTGCAGACAGTAGCTTTGCAGACGGCGACCTCACGACTAGCAGCCTTGCGACTAACGACATCTCTAGTATTGGTATTAGTCCCGTGGCAATCCGAGAAGCAGTCACAGGATTGATGACGACCGGATCAATGCCCCCTGGGGCGGTCGCACAAAACATTGTACAAACTCTCTCTTTTACTCTAGTTGATTGGACTAAACGCTGTGCTGGAATGCGCTACCCACCGAAGCATTATGTTGCTCATACAGAGGTGAGGGTCAGCCACCGAAAGAAGCGGCTGCGGCTGGATTATGTGAGCGTAATCCGGTGGAGTAATAAAAGACCCAAGGAAGTCTTTGGTGTCGAAATCAAAAGTTCCCTAGCGGACTTTGAACATGATCAGAAGTGGCCGCTGTACCTCCAGTTCTGTGACTACTTCTGCTTCGCAGTTCCAGCAGAAAATGAGGAGCTGATCGATGCAGTCCAGACTGTTGTGCCTGAAGCTCATCAAGAAGTTGGCATTCTGGCGGTTGACACTTTCAATACCGATGCTTTCTCAAATGAGGTTGAGGTTTTGAGATCGCCCGCAAAGCTCAAGGGAGAGAGCAAATACTTGCTCTACGAAACTCTGTACGAAAGGGCGCTTGGATGGTCAGGCGCTGAGACATCGGGAGCTGGGGCATCGGGAGCTGGGGCATCAAGAGCTGAGGCGTCAAGAGCCGGATAGCTAGGTGTTGTGCGGCCTCATGTACACCGTCGAATGTATGAGGAATAGGAAATCATGGACACTACAGGACATCCGATAACTTACCTTTATCTCGACATCGAAACCACCGGCCTCTACCCACCCGATGATGAGATTTTAGAAATTGCGATCGCAGATGACAGCGACCAGCCCCTGCTCAATACTCTAGTGAGGCCAACGCACAACGAAAGCTGGCCCGAGGCCCAAGCGATTCACGGTATCAGTCCAGATGACATAACGACTGCTCCTACATTAGACGAGCTGCGACCTCAGATTATTAATCTGCTATTCGGGCAAAACGTGGTCATCTATAATGCTGATTTCGAGTCCGGTTTTTTAGGAGCTGAGCTAGCGAAAGCTGCGTCCATAAGCTGCTGCATAGAAGCGTTTGCTGAAGATTATGGGGACTGGTCGGATTACTGGGGCAACTACCGCTGGCAGTCTCTGGCAGTTGCAGCGCAGCGCGTTTATCACCAATGGTCTGGGGATTCTCACCGCGCTCTGACCGACGCTCTAGCCTGTCGAGCCGTCTGGCAATACTTGACCGAAGATGCTGAAAAAGCCAGAGTCGCCGCTATTCGCGCCGATAGAGAGGCAAGCGCGATCGCAAAGGCAGAGCTACGGGAGATGGAGTGGAGAACGCAACGGAACCAGCGCCGCTATCAAGAACGCATGTCCGACTTTTGGATGCGCTGGCTAAAATACTCGGAGTGGACAGGTGGAAGCTGCAGGCAATCTGAATGGGAGCGACTTAATCTGTATACAAAGGTATTTACGGGATTTCCATACGATGCGTGGCAAAACATCTCGAAAAACCCTGACATGCCCAGCTATCGACTCCAGAAAAATATACCAGACGATCTGAAGCCCTTCAGCTTCTTCAAGGATTACATGCCTTGGATACGTGAGGAACTGAATCCTGATGCTTACTATCTCTCTAAATCTGGCAAGGTGTTTCGGCTGCTTTACGCCGTGGAACAGCCTAAGGAGATTATGGATCGCTACCCACCTCGCTACTACAGCAAAAGCAGCCGTCCGGCAGATATCATGCCTCGAACAGATTTACTCAAGCGAGGGATCTCAAAGCCTCATATTGAGGCTATGCAGCCAGTGGCCGAACAGTACAACTGGTATCAAAGGGGCTGGATTCCTCTCTATCAAATGCCAAAGACATAGGTGCTCAGCTAGATATTGCGGCAAGGAAGCGTAAAAAATCCAAAACTGAGCAGATGAACTACCCCATCTCAAAAAGGGCGGGGTAGTTTATCTACTGTAGAATTTACTAGTATTGAGTCAAGTATTGACTGACGGGTTTATTTGTAGAATGGTCCTGATGCATTCTGGGATAGCCCAATGGCCAAACGCTATATTGTCGCCCTGAGTGATGCAGAGCAACAGCACCTGCACACCTTCATTACAACTGGTAGACGGGGGGCTAGGCAGATTAATCATGCCCGTATTCTCCTCAAAGCCGATGTTAACCAAGCCAGTGGCGGTTGCTGTGATAGAGAGATTCATGACGCGATAGGCGTAAGTGTTCGAACCATTGAGAGGGTGCGTCAGCGATTCGTTGAAGAAGGCCTTGATGCTGCCATCAATCAACGCTCTGGTTCAGGTCGCAAGCGAAAAATGCAGGGAGAGCAAGAAGCTCATCTGATTGCCTTACGCTGTAGCGAACCGCCGGTCGGCCATGCTCGCTGGACACTGCGATTACTCGCCGACCAAATGGTCGAATTAGGCTACATCGACCACCTCAGTTATGAAACCGTCCGAGGAACGCTAAAAAAAATGCATTGCAACCTTGGCGAAAGACTTGTTGGGTAATTCCACCGCATCAGAATGCAGAGTTTGTCTGGCGTATGGAGGAGATCTTAGCCGTCTATGAGCGTCCCTATGACTTGAGAAACCCGTTAATTTGTCTCGATGAAGCCACCAAGCAACTGGTTAAAGAAATCACCATCCCCATTGCCGCTCGACGCGGTCAACCAGAGCGTGTCGATTATGAGTATGAGCGTAATGGAACGGCCAATCTCTTCATGCTATGTGAGCCGATAGTGGGAGCACGGTATGTAAAGGTCACCCAACGCAGAACCGCACTCGATTATGCACATCTGCTCAAGGAGCTAGTGGATGTGTTTTATCCTGAGGCCCGTCAAATCACGCTTGTTCAAGATAATCTCAATATTCATTCGCCTTCATCACTCTACAAAGCGTTTGCTCCACAAGAAGCTCGACGGATTTTGTCTCGGCTTGAGTTTGTCTACACACCCAAACATGGAAGCTGGCTGAATATGGCTGAGATTGAATTGAGTATTCTTGCTCGCCAATGCTTAGACCAACGCATTGCTGATTTTCAAAACCTACAAAAGCAGGTGAGTGCTTGGAATAGCCATCGCAATCAGAAGGGGACGTGGATTAACTGGCGCTTCACAACCCAGGAGGCCAGAGTCAAGCTACAAAGACTCTACCCAGCAATCAATTATTGATACAGTACTAGAAGCTTAGAATGGTTTTCCTATTCAACACACGACCAGCTTGCGAGAATAAAAATATAAAGTATGGCGATAGATCAACTTGAGGCATTTTTACAGAAAATGCAGTCTGAGCCTGCATTAAAAAGTGAGGTGCAAGCAGCATCAACTGCAGATGATGTTGCGCGAATAGCGCTAAAGCTTGGTTTTGAATTTTCAGGCGATGAACTACTGAGAATGTCAGGGAGAAAAGTTGGCAGGGTGACTGTCAGGAAGATAGATACTCCTGGAGAGTACAACTAAGGGGAGTATTGCAAAACTGGGTGAGATCAGCAGTGGATGAAATCTTGAGAGTCTCTCCTGCCTCTGTTTACTCAATTCATGCCCCCTGCTAAACCATTCAAGTAGCGTCGATAGCCCTCATCGTAATCCTAGAAGCGTTCACAGATCTAGGCACTCCGCAATCAGTCTTTCTTCCCTTCAAACTGCCCCCCTCTCACCAAAACGGCAGCCCCCCCAGCGATCTCAACTCTACAGCCTTCCAAAAGTCCAAACTTCCGTCTATCGAGCGAACACACTGGAAATCCCAAGAAAACCTGTGGTACGCTTTCAGTACATAGATACCAGCATCCTGCAAGACCTCTCACTTTGAGCCTCTGCACGGGCAAGTTTCGCGTGTCTACTTCTTTGCCAATGGGGTTTTCAGTCAATGAATACTTAGTCCACTATGCAAGTTCAATCTATTCACGAGCTAAAAGGTCTATCTCTCCTAGAACGCCCACTGCTCAGCTCCCTTGTCCCTGCTGGCTTCCCCTCTCCGGCTGATAGCTACATTGAGTGTAATCTCGACCTCAACGACCTTGCGATCGCACATCCTTCAGCAACCTTCTTCATGCGGGTGTCGGGCGATTCAATGGTGGAAGCGGGCATCTTTGACCGCGATTATCTGGTGGTTGATAGGGCAGTTGAAGCGATACACGGCTCTATCGTTATTGCGGCCATTGAGGGTGAGCTGACCGTTAAGCGACTCTACAAGCAAGGCAGGGTGCTAGAGCTGCGGCCAGAGAACAAGGAGTACAAGCCGATTCGGATCACTCGGGAGTCTGAGTTAGTGATCTGGGGGGTGGTCACAGGTGTCTTTAGAAAAACTGTCTAAAACTTCGCAACAGATAGCTTTAGTAGATTGCAACAACTTCTACGCGAGTTGTGAGCGAATTTTCAAGCCTAAATGGGCAAAACGGCCCCTCGGGATCTTGAGTAATAACGACGGCTGCATTGTGGCCCGCTCCAACGAACTGAAGGAGGCAGGCATTCCGATGGGTGCCCCCTACTTCCAGATCCGCGATCAGCTTGATGAAATGAAAGCAGTGATAGTCTCCAGCAATTACACGCTCTACGGAAATATGTCAGCCAGGGTGATGAATACGCTGGGGCAATTTACGCCTGAGATAGAAGTCTATTCGATCGATGAAGCTTGGCTCGATCTCTCGGGCTTCTGTCATCTCTCGCTCGATGCCTATGCCCGCGAGATTGCAGCTACAACCCTACGGCATACGGGCATCCCTGTCTCTGTCGGCATTGGGCCTACTCGCGTCTTAGCCAAAATCGCCAACCGCGTTTGTAAAAAGCGGAAGATTCCAGGGCGAGTGTTTAACCTGGGCAGCGCAGAATCACTAGATCATGTTCTGGAGACTATCGAGGTACAGGACATCTGGGGCATTGGGCGGCGCTTATCAAAGAAGCTCCGAGCCTCTGGCATCCATACCGCTAAAAACCTGAGAGATGCAGATCCTGATTCGATGCGGCGACAATACAGCGTGGTGATGCAGCGAATCATCATGGAGCTACGGGGGGTGCCCTGCATCGGGGTTGAAGAGATACAGCCAAAGAAGCAGATCATTTCCTCGCGGTCCTTCGGTGAGCGAGTCGTAGAGCTAGAGCCACTGCTGCAGTCTGTCGCCATGCACTCAACCAAGGCAGCGGAGAAGTTGCGATCGCAGAACTCAGTCTGTGGTGCAATTCAGGTTTCCATCCGCACTGGACGGCATAATCCTGATGAAGAGTATTACTCGCAGTCGGCCTTAGCCAAGTTTGCGATGCCGACTGCTGACACCCGCAAGCTGATCAATGCGGCAGGGCAAGTACTCAGGCGTATCTACAGAAAAGGGCCACGGTATGCGAAGGCAGGGGTGATGTTGCTGAATATCTCGCAGGACAATGCAATGCAGGGGCATCTCTTTCAAGAAAGGGACAGCGAGAAGGCGATCGCGCTTATGAATACTGTCGATCAGCTCAATCGTCTGTATGGTCGCAGGGCTGTCTTCTTTGCTAGTGAGGGTTGCACTCAGCAGTGGGCGATGAGACGGCAGCAGTGTACTCCGGCGTATACGACACGGTGGGATGATTTGCCGGTGGTGAGGTGATACTAAGGGGGACTGAATATATAAGTTCAACCAAGGGCATTCAAGCTCGGGATGAAACAATGGCAAAGCGAAAAAACGATATCGAGACAGTCCTTTCGCAACTAGATCAATTGGCTGATGCTCCCCCCAATGAAGAGACGTGGTTTGCCTTGCGCCGGGGATTCATGAGCAAGCATGGCGTTGCTGTGGGCAAAGCGGCGAAGATTGCGGCCAAACTGGAATGGAAAGATGGCATCCCTGACATGCTGAAAGCATACGAACGACTAAGCCACAATGGAGCTAATGTTGATCCGGGCTGTATAGGAAAGGCGAATATCATTAAGGCTTTGCGACGTTTGAAAGCCTATGAACCGACCACCTACATACGGGGCATACGGTACAAACAGTTTGAGGCAGTCTGGGGTGGCAAAGAAGATCGGGCCGCTCAACTCAGAGCTGAATGCGCGGTGGCACTGGCTGAAACTGGATATGCTGATGCCCTACTCTACATCGCTGATCTATTGGCAGACCCAGAGACCGAAGCCAGAGCAGGGGCAGCGCAGGCGCTGAGCTGTTTTTCAGGAGCAACGCCCATCGCTTTGCTCCGATTGAGGGCACTCAGTGGAGAACTCAATGTCAGGGTTCTAGAAGAAATTTTCTCGGTCTTGTTTGCCTTATCTGGTCCCCCCAATAATTCTGAGGAGGAAGATGAAACGGTTCGGTTTGTGGCTCAGTTTCTAGAGTCTTCCGATATTGATGTAGTCTCTGTTGCAGCAATTACCTTGGGATCTTCACGGCGATTGCTAGCTTTCAATGCACTGCGAGAATTCGCAGAGAACAGTCTCGATGAGGAACGACAGAGGATTGCGTTCGAAGCCATTGCTCTCCTGCGGCTGCCAGAGGCTTTTGACTACGTTGTGGAGACTATCTCCCGTGGCAGTGAGGTAGAGGCTCGTCTGGCAGAGCAAGCTATGTCAATCTACCGCGATGATGAACGGCTCTGGGAGCGCGTAGAAACAGCCCGTGCAGACAGAAAAGGAGAAGATGGTTTGAGCTTTTTGTTTGATGATTAGCGATCGCTCATACCTTCACAAGAAAAGGGTGCAAGGAAAAGAGCTTCAGACTAAGCATTTGACAGATGATGCCTTCAGTACACTATGAAACATCCCCATCCAATACCATAGTTATCTTCTGTTCGATGGAGATGAGCAGAGGCACACCATGAACCAAGAAGCTAACGGTTCAACTTAATATGGCACAACCGAATATACCCCAGAATGTTTATAGTCATAAATCTGAGCAGCATCCTAACATTCTATTAGGAAGTCTCCAGCTTCTTTTCTGGATCTTCCTACAGCCTTCCGCATGGCATCATCACATCACTCGGATGAATCTGGCGCTAAAGCCTGACTTTAGTTGGGCCGAGGTCAGCTTTAAACAATGGGGCAGGTTTCCTCTATACAGGCTATTGCTGCAGAGCTATCTCATTGTGCCTCTTCTGACCGGCGGTTTACTTACTTTATTTTTCTTGAGCGTCGGGATGATATCGGACGGGCTAGCGTTTCAGGGCTTAATCGCTGGTATGGTAGGCGGTCTTACACTTGCAACTACAATCGGCATGGGGCTTGGTGTTGCTCTTGGGGTCGCAAGCAGCGTGGCAGGTATTGTGGCGGGCGGAGTGGCCGGAATTCTAACGAATGGTTTATGGGGTGGTTTAGCTGTTGGCGTGGCAACGGGCGTGGTTATTGGTGTTTCGGGTCAAATGGAATGCCATAAAAAAAGCAATGCTTTGACAAGACAGATCAGTGGAACCGTCGTGGGAGTCTTACTTGGCAGCTTCGCAGGCAGTATCGCACTCTGCTTGGCTGCATTCATCATATTGATCGGCCTCATCAGAGCAGGGTATGGCTTCAGCTACAGCTCATTTATCGGCTTATCTGTCCTGATACTTTACACAACATACGGTGCTGTAATCTTCATACGGACTGGGAAATGGCGACCTAGCCTTGTATTCGGCACGCTTTTGAGTGTATTACTCGGCATGGTGTTTGTTGCAATTCTTGGAGCAATGACCGGCTTAATCGCGCTTCTCACATCTCTCGATTCGATGTTCGGCCTAGCAAACGAATTTACGGGGGGAGGATTAATGGGTGCGGTTATTGGAGTGAGCACCGGCTTACTTTTGAGTATCTATTACTTGCTGCCCTACGCCATAGCTGAGCGTATAGCGGGACCAAAAGCCGGTGCAATTGCTGGTGCTTTAGCTTCTTGCAGTTCAGCGCTGATGTTCGCAGAATTTGAATCAAAGCAACCTATTGTCACCATCTGGGCATACGGTTTACTGGGGCTTGCTCTTGGGTTAACGCTTCCCTGGTGGAGGTCATTGCTGTCTTATCCCATTACAGTGCCATTCAACTCAGTACTATATTTCCTCGACAGAAAGCGCGCTTCCCATCGACCAAGCTTATTGCCGTTTCATTCGGCTTTTTGGGATGAACACCAATCGATAAGGTTGCGGGGACTAGATAAACATATTGTCTTAGTGGCTAAACGCAATCCTGCTGAAGGCCAAGCAGCAATTGAATTCCTTGGGACAAGCCGACAACGGTGGGCGGCACGAGCGGCGCAAATCGAGATCGATGCACTGCGGTGATCAAGTTTTGGCAATCCTCCAGATCAAATCCAATCGGTGTGTGGAGTTACCAGTGGCCTTTTGTTAATTAAATCCAGCAATTGCTGCAGTTCCTTTAATCAATCATGACCTAGAGCTTCCTGGTGGCTTGCCTGACATTTTCTTTACTTCATAGATATATCCATGCTTATCCTCATAGGCTCCATCTACTCGTTTAGTGAGGGATAGAACTTCTCTCACTGGAGAGCCATTTCCTTTAACTAATCGCCCTAGGATAGGAATTACCAACGTTTCCAGTGTCGCAAGAATTGCAAGCATGGTGATAAATTTGACATTCCCATCGCTACTGATCTCACCAATAATAGTCGCAGAGAGAATAGTCGCAAACATGAAGATGTTAACAACTGCCACTAACTGAACCCAAGCGTGCTCCACTCTTAAGCGCACAGCCAATAGCGCAAGCGAATGTGCGGATGCGAATGCGAAAATGCTGAGAGTAGCTGTGGTTTTCCAATATCCCTCAGAACCAGTCTCTGCCCACACACCCTGTATCAACATCAGGGCGGAAGAACCTGCCAATGCAATGCCCGTGTAACTGGGGATAGTATTTTTTATCCGACTGGAGTAGACGGAACAACACAAGGAACAAATACTAGCAATGGCAATAACAGAGGTCGTGATCAAGACCTTGAGTTCAAATTCCCCCAACCTACCGGTAAATACGCTAGCGATGGCAAACAAAGCACTGATCGATAGAAAAGCGATAAAGGTGTAAAGCGATATTTTTTTGAGGCTGTCGCTCGGATCAATGTCTTGTTTCATCTCACAATTGTGTTGTCCATATGATGAGGAAGGACACAGCCTAAACCTGATTTTTCGCAATTTTAGGGATATGTATAATCATCCCACAGGGGATTGCTTTGAACAGCTACCGCTAGCATTCCCCTAGAGGCTGTCATCCTTCCAGCCACGACTCAGGCAATCCCAA
Source organism: Acaryochloris thomasi RCC1774 (assembly GCF_003231495.1). Lineage (NCBI taxonomy): Bacteria > Bacillati > Cyanobacteriota > Cyanophyceae > Acaryochloridales > Acaryochloridaceae > Acaryochloris > Acaryochloris thomasi. The sequence goes on along the minus strand of NZ_PQWO01000034.1, from coordinate 24,257 downwards.
TGCACCCGTGACTCACTCAAGTTAAAGCCATGCCCACACCTAGGACAACGCCCAGTGACGATCGGATGGCTAGCATTGTACTGGAATTGATAACTCACGGCCATCGGCAGCACCTCCCCAGCTTCAAAGGCCCAGCCTTCAGGCACCCAATGCCCATACGCCGCAACTTCAGCGATCTCAACATAATCAGCACAGCGATCGCCTTCAGGACCAGAGGGATGAATAGCGCAGACAAGGTGGCCGGACTGGTCGTGGTATCGGCAATCAAAGCATTGGGGGAGTTAGTTTGCGGAGAGTTGGCATCCAGGCAGGTCAGACCTAAAACGACCGCGTATGTTTTCGTTATGTGGCTTTGCTGGTCAGCCACCTGAGGTCATTACTTTGATCATCTTGTACCGTTCGAAAATCGCCTCTCGAACTCCTTTTGCCATTCGTTGATTCTTGCGTCCAATTCATCGTGATTGTACTCCGCATCAACCAAGCGCATTTGGCTGATGATTTCAGCTCGTGATGCGTTGGATGAGAGTCGTCGATATGACTCCGTAATCAGGCAGGCCATTTCACGAAAGTCGAATCGAAAGAACCAGACCACTGGTGGCATTTCGTCAACGTAGACGGACATGGAAATTGAACCATCATGTTCACACCCGCATTCGGCAAAGTTGCGTGAGCTTTTGACAAGGTCTGTGTGCATGACACTGAAACCATAGGCCTTTTCGCAAGCTGGGATCTCAGCCTCGGTCATTACGGCGATTGCTGCGTCCACATCATGCATTTTGGGTTTCCATTCGGGCATTTATCCACTGCTTAGCAACATGACAGCTCAGCTATCAGGGGCGCGAGTATAAATGTGAATATGCACTACTGACATCTTAATACGAGTGTCCCTTGCATGGCGTGGTTAGGATGGAGCAAGCAACCTGCAACACTCAGAGATCAGAACAATTCAGTACGGCTTTGTTGTCTCTATGATGAGTTGTGACCGAGTCTAGCTTTTAGGGTAGCAATTGAAGAGACAACAAAGCCACCTTGTACTGAAAGGAATGCTACAGCACTCATAGTGAACTTCAATCACTGGCTTACCGGCTTTACCACTGGAAGAGATCCAGCAAAGGGCCACTGATTCAATCACATAGGCCTTGGGTACTATACAGTTGCGGGGTGAAAATCGGACATCTTATGATTGAGGCAGCACTGCGGCAGAAATTTCTAGACCTAATCCAGAGCCAAACTGGTATCCGGCTGCGATCTCAGGACTGGGTTACCCTGTCTGACAATATTATGCATCGGATTCAATTCATCAACGTGGAAAGTCCCCAGGCTTATTATCAACATCTGACTTCCGGATTAAAATCCTTTGCGGAGTCCGAATCCGAAGCCAAACGCGAATGGGACTATTTTCTTGAGTTAGTCACCATTGGCGAGAGCTACTTTTTCCGCGATCATGGCCAATTTCAAGTTTTGCGAGAGCACATCCTTCCCGACCTCATTGCTCAGCAGCGACAGGCCTATACTGCAGGTTCAATTCCCCAGCCCACGCTCAATCTCTGGAGCGCAGGCTGCTCTTCAGGAGAAGAACCTTATTCGCTAGCGATTCTGCTTCAAGAGCTCATCCCCGATTTACCTCGATGGCAGATTTCTATCCTGGGAACAGACCTGAATCCGGCGGCGCTTAATAAGGCTCGACAGGGTTTATATCGAAACTGGTCCTTCCGCCAAACCGAGCCGCAACTCAAGTCTCTTTACTTCCGCCCTGTGTCAGCGAACTGGCAGATTCATGACCACATTCGGGAGCGGGTAACGTTTCGCAGAGGGAATTTGCTGGCCGATCCGGTGCCTAACAACCTGCTCAGCTCCATGCATTTGATCATCTGCCGCAATATGTTCATCTATTTTGAAGCAGATGCGATCGCTACAATCCTCAGGAAGCTTCATTCAGCATTAAATCCTAAGGGCTACCTGATTACAGGCCATGCTGAGCTTTACAACCAGAATCTGCAGCAATTTCAAGTACTGAGTTTTTCAGGCTCAATGGCCTATCGCCCCCAATCTGTAGCGACAGCCGAACCGCGGTCCAAGCCTCTCTCTCGGTCAGTTGAGACTTCTCCTAGCTCAACACTTCAGCCCAAAGCACCCCTGGCGATTCAGTATGAGGTAACTTCAAACTCAACGACGGATCGGGCTGCCCAACATCTACTTGCTCAATCTCATTGGCAGCGGGGAAACCTAGAACAGGCTATGAATTGTTGTCTGGCTGCACTGCTTGTTGACGGGGAATCACTATCTTCTTTGTATTTGATGGCCCAGATCGTTCAGAAGAGGGGTGATTACAAACAAGCCAAGACAATCCTCAAAAAAATTCTCTATCTTCAGCCAACCCATATTCCAGCCTACTTTGAGTTGGGAGCTATCTATGCTCAAGATACCCAAAGAAATAGAGCTACAAAGATGTACCACACTGCTCAGGAACTGCTAGAAAAGCTACCGCCTAAAACCTGGATTGAATATCGTGGTCAGGTCACCGCAGGTGAGTTATTAATGCAGCTCCGTCAATGCCTGCTGCAAGCAAGTTGAAAAACAGCCTGTCAATGTATCGCAGTCCTTCAAGACCTCTCTATAGAAGTATTGAAGAAATCCATGGAAATGCATTGAAGAACACAATAGGGAGGTCTTGAGAAAATTAATAGAAAGGTATTGATGACAACAAGGTACTCGGCAATGCAGCCCGATCGTATAAATAGACGATAAGTAAAAATCTACGATTGTCTTGGAGTAAGACTTGTTCTCTTACATGGGCACATTAATTATAGAGACCAAGAGGAACATGCAATCCTGCCTCATCTAGTAGCGCTTCATTAAATTGGAAATGGCAAACTTACCTTCATTAGGGGAAACTATGAGACTGTGATTATCAAGTTTCATTTTGGGAAAGATAGTTATCAGCAACAATATCTAGCTTTTTGGTGTTTAAATCAAAGAATTAGAGGCTTGATAGTTAATATTATTAAATAATAAGCAAAAAACCTTTTTCAAGGTTTTGACTGTCTTTGTGAAGAATCAGACAAACTTATTATTTAAGTTGAGGTAGAGAAAATGCAACAATTTAAGTCAAAACAACTGCCGTATTTTATTAATAGCTTTAGAAGTCATAAATTTAGCGGTGTCATTGCAGTCCAGGCTAAAGTTCCACAACAGACGCAGCTCAGAAAACGGGTAATCGCTTTCCATCAGGGATGGATGACTTATGCTGGGGTAGATCTGATCACGGCTCAAGACCTTGCGATTTTATTGGGTCATCAGCTCAAGCTTAAGGTAATGGATTCTGCGATTAAGTTGGCGAATAAAAAGTCAAAGAATCACAGCTCAATTCAAGAATACTTTGAACTACTGGTTCGCCTTGAATTATTTAAGTGGGAAGATATTCAAGCATTCATGCAAACAAGAATCTTAGCGGTTCTTGAGCAGCTCATTCCCTACCAAGGAACGATTAACCAAAACGTTGAGAGATCGTTTGACCTCCACTGCAGCGAGTCCCAGCAAGGATTTTGCTGGGACTCGCTGCTGTCAGTCTACACCCAGCGTCAGCAGCAGTGGTCTGCGTTGGCCCCTATCATTCCGTCCCTTGAGTCCGTCCCTCAGCCTTTAAACATCAATCAAGCTGAGGCCTCTGTTGCGGAACATTTACGAAAGTGGGTGGACGGCCAAAACTCGCTGGTGGATATTGCGGTTGCAATGGAGAAAGATCCACTGAGATTAGCCCATGTCTATTACCAATGGGGTAAAAAGGGCTGGTTAACCTGTGACAGCCCAGAGGTGATAGCTCAAAAGGCATCTCAGTCTGCAGCATCACAGCAGTCCACTATCCTCAGCGTTGATGACAGTCCAGTGGTGCAAACCCTGATTAAGCGAGCTATTGGCGATCGCTATCAGGTGCTACTGGCCGACAACGCAGTGGATGCCCTCAACATCCTCAATCGCAGAGATGTGTCGCTGATCTTGTTGGATGTCACCATGCCCGACATTGACGGCCTAGAACTGTGCCGCACCATTCGCAGCCTTGGTAAGTTCCAGAGCTTGCCGATCGTAATGCTGACGGCCAAGGATGGCATGTTCGACAAACTTAAGGGACAGATGGCGGGTGCTACCCATTATCTCACCAAGCCCATCTCTCAGAAAAAATTGCTTGAGGTGCTCGATAAAAACGTATCAACCGCAGTGAAGGTCTGAAATTAGCGATCTCGTTTACTGTCATTCATTTTACGGCCCACGCCGATAACTTTTGCTGGAAAGGCTTAGACCCATGGATACAGACAATCAATCCTACTTAATATTTCGCCACAGTGATTCACTCTATGGCGTTGAAGCTTCTCGGGTACGAGAAATCTTCCATCTGCCTGAACTCCAGCCCATAGCTGATGCTCCAAAGGACATCATCGGTAGCCTCAACTGGCGCGGGAAGCTGCTCCCAGTGATGCACTTAGACTTGCGTCTTGGGCAGTCCATGCTGCCCTGCCAGCTCAGCGACAGCATCATTGTGATTGAGTGGCAGGGAATACAGGTGGGCCTCGTGGTTCATCAGGTATTGGATGTTCAGACGATCGCAGCTACAGATCATGAGGCTGCTCCAGATTACGGCAGACTGCAGCAGATAAATACTGCGTTTGTCGCCGGGGTTGCCAAGGTAGAGGCTGATCTGGTGGTTCTACTCAACCCTGAGACCTTGATTCGGCAGGCCGATGATGTTGCCATGATGATCTGGGAGGCTGAACTTTCTGAGTCAAATACCGAGACCGCTCCAGAGGCTCAGTGGCAGACCAGTGTTACTTCAGAACGGAGCGGTAGCAACTTTTACGAGCTGTACTGTCAAAACGTAACGCCAGCCGAGCGAGCAATCTTTCGGCAACGCGCGGATGCTCTGCGGCCACCCCTGGAAGAGGGTGAAAGCAATGATCAGGTTTCCTTGGCTGTGGTTGGTTTAGGTGAGAATTACTTCGCGCTGGAGTTAGACAGGGTGCGTGAGTTTATCAATGTGCAGCAGGTCACTCCCATCCCCTGCTGTCCTCCACACATTGTAGGCAACATGAATTTGCGTGGTGAAGTGATGACGCTGGTGGATCTCCGCACGGTGTTAACGCAGGCTCCTGCCGCAGCCCCGTCAGCAAAGGCCATTGTTGTAGAGGTTGACGACATCATTGCTGGTATTCCCGTGGATGCCGTTTTTGATGTGATGTCTCTCTCTCCAACTGACATTTCAGCTATCCCGCTAGCTAGCTCTGCAAGCCACCAGAGGCATTTTCAGGGCACGGCCCGTTACAACGACAAGACTTTGAGCATTCTTAATTTGTCCGCTCTTTTTTCCAACGCTCAACTAACGGTTGACCAAGCTGCTTAGCATCTGATCCTTCAAACCTTTTTCGTAACCTCAAACCCCAATTCCAAACAGGAGCAACGCAATGAAAATTACCAATCAACTACAATGGACCATCGTCGGGCTAGCAACCTTTGCAGTCGGCACAACGGGTTATTTGCTAGCTCAGGTACAGACAGGTGTACAGGATGGTAGTGTCGTCAACAAGTCCGGGATTGTCCGGGGTGCGACCCAACGACTGGTAAAGCTAGAAATAAATGGTAAACCGAACGACAAGCTCGTTGCCAAACTGGATACCTTAGTCGAGGGTTTGATTAATGGTAATTCAGAGCTAAAACTACCCAAAGCAACAGATGCGCAATATCTAGAAAAAATTACAGTCGTCAATGATGCTTGGCAAAAATTGAAGCAAACGGTTGTCGCTTATCGTCAAGATCCCAGTATCTTACCGAAGCTGATTGCTGACAGTGAAACCTACTTTGAGCTGACCAACGATGCCGTATTTGCAGCAGAAGAATTCTCTGCTGCCCAGGTCCGTGAAACTCAAATTGCTCAGGCCGCCATCTTGTTATTGAATCTTGGAGTTTTGGCGTTTATTTTCTGGACGATTCAGCGGGCTTCTAGCACACTGCAGACAGCGGCCAGTAGTGTAGCGGGTAGCTCTTCTCAAATCGCTGCCACCGTGGAAGAGCAAGGCCGAATTGTATCTGATCAGACGGCTTCTGTGAATGAAACGACAACGACAGTTGAAGAACTGGGTGCTTCTTCGATGCAGGCTGCGCAGCAGGCAGGTGCCTCTGCCGCAAGCGCCCAGCAGGCTCTCGATTTATCGGAAAGTGGCCGCCAAACGGTGCAAGAAACGCTAGACGGAATTGCCAACCTACGAGCCAAGGTGGGAGATATTGCTGAAAAGATCATGCAGTTGAGTGAACAAACCGACCAGATTTCTAATGTCTCGAAGCTGGTGGGAGATGTCGCAGATCAGACCAATATGCTGGCCCTAAACGCAGCTGTGGAAGCGGCCCGAGCAGGAGAGCAGGGTAAGGGTTTTGCAGTGGTTGCCGGTGAAATTCGGAAACTGGCGGACCAAAGCCGGGGTTCTGCAGACAAAATTGGTACCTTGGTGAGCACAATTCAAGGCTCCATTAACAGCACGGTTATGGTAACTGATGAAGGCAATAAAACCGCAGATGCCGGTATTAAGTTGACCGAAGATACTCTGTCGTTATTCCAAGAGATTGCCGCTGCAGTCAACGATGTGTCAATCGCCAGCCAACAAATTGCCCTCACCTCGAAGCAGCAAGCTGTAGGTGTACAGCAAGCAGTCTCAGCGATGAATGCCATCAACTTAGGTGCCAAAGAAACTGCAACTGTAGTCAGTCAAGTGAAGTCCTCCACCGAGGAGTTGACGGAGGTGGCGAAGAAACTACAGGTCACTGTCTAACCTTTTTTGACCGCCTTTGTTTAGAGTTTGCTTGAATAAGTTGGTGGAGGAGATCCCCCCTTTCCTTCTCAAGGGGGAATGATCTCTAATGTTAACCACTCACCACAGAACTGCTTAAACATCCTCTTCACTCCATTGCCCTCAGCACAAGATTAAAGCCATGTTCATCGAAGATGAAGAACTGCGCGCTCTTTACCGAGATGCCAGTCGGGAGCATTTAGACAAACTAGAAAACGGTGTGCTGCACCTCGAAAAGCACCCTGACGACGCGAGCCAACTGCAGGAGCTTCTGCGCGAGGCCCATTCTCTCAAGGGAGACTCGCGGATGTTAGGGGTGCAAGATGCCGAGACGCTGATGCACCAGATTGAAGAACTGCTGATTGCAGTGGAGAAAGGTGAGCAAACAGTTTCGGCGGAGTTTTTTGATCGCATTTATAAAGGTCTTGATGCCCTCAAAAAAGTCGCCCACGAAGCTGTTACAAACGAGCCTTCGGGGGTCAACACTCTTCACGTCTTAGCCCAATTGATGGGGGTCGATGATGTCCCTGAGTCATTCGTTGACGAGCCAGCAATTTCTGAGAATACGGGTGCTGACATCTTCGATTTTGATGAAGAGCAGGATCTGATACTCTCAGAACCTGACGAATCGGCATCCGAGCAACCCTTCGTCGCCGCCGGACTAGATCTCTCGATGCTTGATCCAGAGCTTGCGGCCGAATTGAGTGGTATTGCTCCTAAAAACTCTAATAGCCATACTCAGCCAGTCTCTAAAGCTGAATCACCAGAGCCGCCCTCACTGCCTACAGAACCTGAAAAGCCAGAAGAATCCTACCAGATCGATACGGTGCGGGTCGCGGCCCCCAAACTTGATCAACTCATGACCCAGGCCAGTGAGCTAGCAGTCACCAAACTGCGAATTGCTCGCCGGATGGATGACATGACTGAGATTCTTAACCTTTGGGAAGTTTGGTCTCGAGGAAATACAGAGCAGCGCACAGCTCTCGACACTTTGGCGCAACAAGTTGATCCCGATCTATTGGCACCGTTGCAGAAATCACATCAGCAACATGAGCACCATCTTGATCTACTTGGTGATTTACTACAACAGCTCCGCAGCACAGCTTCTGCCGATACCGCCCGGCTAGAGACAGTTTCAAACGAACTGGAATCCGGCATCCTGAAGCTGCGGATGCTGCCTCTTTCTAGTGTCTTTAACCTCTTTCCACGCCTCGTGCGGGATTTATCTAAGGAGCAGGGAAAAGAGATTGATTTTGTGATCGAGGGCGGCGACACGCTAGCGGACAAGCGAATTTTAGAAGAAATGAAGGCTCCGCTTACCCACCTGATTCGCAACGCCATTGATCACGGCATTGAATCCCTAGGCGATCGTCTCGCTGCCGACAAACCCTCCCAAGCGACCTTGAGATTGCGAGGGTATCAAATGGGCAGCAGCATCTGCATTGAGTTAGTAGATGATGGACGCGGCCTAGACCTGGGGAAAATTAAGCGCACCGCCATTCGTCGAGGCCTTCACAGTGAAGCTGAGCTAGAGCGGATGTCAATGGAGCAGATTCAGTCCTTGATTTTTGAGCCGGGATTTTCTACGCGTACCACTGTAACAGAGCTGTCCGGTCGAGGCGTTGGGTTAGATGTTGTGCGCGCCAATGTGGAGCGCCTCAAAGGCTCGATTCAGGTAACTTCTACGCCGGAGCAGGGCTGTACATTCCGGTTCATTCTTGGGACGAATTTGAATACCACCTATGCTCTAATTGTGACGGTGGCTCAGACCTCCTACGCAATTCCAGTGGAATCTGTGAACACCATGATCCGCATTCAACGTCAGGATATCTTTACCATTGATGGTAGCCCAACCATAACCTTTCAGGACTCTCCTCTTTCCCTTGCTTGGCTTTCTGATCTGCTAGAACTACCGACTGCCTCAGCGGGTAGTTCTAGCAGTGCAACTCATCTGCCCTGCGTCGTTCTTAAGGTCGGCTCAGAACAGTTAGGCCTATTGGTGGATGACCTACTAGAGCAACAAGATATTGTTCTTAAGCCGCAAAGCAAGCTCCTGAAGCGAATTCGCAATATCACTGGAGCCACGATTCTCGGCAATGGTGAGATTTGCATGGTCCTCAACCCTCAGGACTTGATTCGCTCGGTGGGAGGCAACGCCATCCTGCCTGCAGCACGAATGGAGATCACCAAGCCCAAGGTTCTGCTGGTGGAAGACTCGATACCAATTCGTACGCAAGTCTCTCGTATTCTTAAGGGCGCCGGGTACGATGTGACGGCTGCAGTGGACGGTCTTGATGGTTTCGAGAAATTGAGCCTCGACACCTTTGATGCCGTGGTTTCTGATATTGAGATGCCTAATCTGACTGGATTAGAGCTGACCAGCCGCATTCGTCAGCAAGACGAATATGAAGAGCTACCGATTGTCCTTGTTTCCACACTGGCGAAAGACGAAGATCGGCGGCGTGGAGCTGATGCTGGGGCTAGTGCCTACATCAGCAAAGGCGATTTTGACCAAACGTTACTTTTAGATACCCTCAGGAGATTAATTTAGTCATGGCTGATCCCATCAAAGTTGTCCTCATTGAAGACTCTGCTGTTGCCCTTGAAATTATGAAGCGCCTGCTTGATTCCGCCCCCGAGGTGGAGGTTGTTGGCACTGCTCAAGATGGTGAACAGGGGTTGGCCGTCATCGCTCAGACTCAGCCAGATGTAATCTGCACCGATTTGCAAATGCCGAAAATGGATGGTTTAGCGTTCACCAAAAAAGTCATGTCAGACTTCCCTCGCCCGATTTTAGTGGTTAGCAATGCCGTTCATCCCGGTAATGATGTCGATAACATCTTCAATTTAATGTCTGCGGGTGCCCTAGACTTCTTCCCGAAGCCTACCTCAGGAAGTGCGACGGACTACGAAAAGCTGAAGACTGCTCTGATCACGAAGATCAAAGTCTTAGCGGATAAAGCAAAGTAGCTGCTCGTTTTGCCGACAGGTGGTTCTCAATCTTTCGATTAGCAGGGGTTAGACCTAGGATCTGACTCCTGTTATTGTTTTTCGCTGCTCTTGAGTCCAGAAAATGAGTTCCTCGATCATTACCGTTTTCATTGTGGATAGCTGTGCGATTGCACAGCAAAGACTCACGGGTGCGCTGAGTGCGGCACCCGTGATTCAGGTCATTGGTACCGCGAATAATGGAACTGAAGCACTAGAGCACATTCCCCAATTGCAGCCAGATGTCGTTTGTACTAATCTGCAAATGCCACATATGGATGGCTTCGAGCTAATCCGCCAGCTCCTAGCGCTTTGCCCGCTACCGATTTTGGTCGTTAGTCCCACGGTTCAGCCCACCGAAACTGAAACCATTGCTCAGGTTCTGAAGGCAGGTGCCGTGGATGTTTTTCCTCAGCCCTTAACAGGACGCTGGAAAGCGGCCGATCAGCAGGCGCTGATTGACAGAATCAAGGTACTAGCTGGAGTCAAGGTGTTTACAAAGTCTCTACGTCAGCACTCGACAACTCATATCCTTCGCTCCAGTGTTACTCACCGGCCCAGCCCCAGACTCTGCGCTGACGCACCACAGATTTTAGCAATAGGGGCTTCAACAGGTGGACCGCAGGCCATTCATCAAATCCTGAGTCGCCTCCCTGCAGATTTCCCCCTACCGATTCTTTGTGCTCAACACATCTCTGCGGGATTTTTACCGGGGCTAATTAGTTGGCAAGCCTCAATGTGTCCTCTTCATGTCAAAGTTGCAGAGGCTGGAGAAGTTCCAGTACCAGGGACGGTTTATTTTGCACCGGATCACTATCACCTGACACTGGATGACCAAGGTCGCTGCCATTACTCTGCAGCACCTGCGGTGGATCGTCATTGCCCCTCGATCACGGTGATGTTTCAAGCCGTAGCTCAACACTATGGAGCAGGCGTCCTCGGTGTTTTGCTTACCGGCATGGGACAAGATGGAGCCGTGGGTTTACAGAAAATCGCACAATCTGGAGGCTCAACAATTGCTCAAGATGAGACCACTAGCATTGTTTTTGGAATGCCTAAGGTCGCGATTGAGCTAGGGGCAGCTCAAACAGTTCTGCCAGTCGAACAGATCGCATCATCTATTCTGCAGCAGCTCAGCTTGCCTCACTCAGTCTAGTTGAATAGGGCATGGCACTCTTGAGAGTCTTTGAACGTTCGCGTGAGAGAACTTGATACCTCGGTAGAGCCTCATTTTCTGGATATCTCTGAAGCTGAGGAGAAAGTTGTAGTAGAGCCACACAATAGGGATTGATCTCGGCGGTAAAACGTTGACGCTTGGAGATAAAGTTCGGCACCGTTCATTCCAGGGTTACAGATCTGGCCCACAGTTGAGTGAGATCAAAGCATTTTAAGATCCAGAGGGTGCCGATCAGGGATACTCGTTCAATGCCAACTTATTTCCCTGCAGATCGATAAATATGAGTTCATCTTCCTGTGTCGCCGCCACTCTTTCCCCAACTGAGCGCCAGGAGCTAGCCCTTCAGGTTCTGAGAAAGAGAGAACTCGTCACCAGCATTGCCAAACAACACCAAGTCAGTCGCAAGTTTCTCTACCAGCAAAGCAACAAGGCAAATGATGCTCTGACAGAGGCTTATTTCAAGCACGATGACAATAATGATGACGTTCTTTTCCATCTTTCGGTTACCAAAGCTTGGATATTCCAACTTATTCTTGCCTTGGTAATGATCTGCCACAACTCCTTTCGCGGTGTCGTTGAATTGTTTCGCGATCTATTCGACTTTCACATCAGTGTTGGCACGATCCACAACCGGCTTGAAACTGCCTCTGAGTCAGCGGCAATAATCAATCAATCCCAAGACCTATCTAACGTTGGTGTGGGATTACACGATGAGATTTTTCATGGCTCAAAGCCAGTGCTCGTTGGTATTGATGCTGTCTCAACCTATTGCTACCTCCTCGAAGCAGCCGACCATCGGGATGCAGACACTTGGGGCTATCACCTGCTCAATGCTGCAGAGCAAGGACTCGACCCAGAGTACACGATTGCTGGTGCCGGCACTGGCTTGCAGGCTGGTCAAAAGGAAGCCTTTGGAGACAAGCTTTGTCATGGTGATGTGTTCCACATCCAGCGTCAGTGCCATACCCTGGCCAATAGTTTGACACGCAAAGCAATGGGGGCAAAGACTCGACGGCAAGAGCTAGAGGCGAAGATGGCAGAGGCGAAACAACAGGGATAATGGAACCACCTCTCAGTGCCGTTGGGAAAAGCGAGAACCCAGGAGACACAAGCCGTGCAACTGGCCAGAGACGTCAAGACTCTTATTGAGTGGCTCAACCACGATGTTTTGCAACTGGCTGGCCCCTCCTATGCTGAGCGTATAGAACTGTACGATTTCATCGTGGCTGAACTTCAGCAGCGCGAACATCTGGGAGGCAAGCAGATTCGAGTCTTGCGCAAACCTTGAACAATCAACGCGATGATCTGTTGGCCTTTGCAAAGGTGTTAGATGACAAGCTTGCTAACATTGCTCAGCAATTTGATACACCTCTATTTCTCCTCCGGCAGATGGTCCGATTTTTCCGCAAACAGCCCACCTCGGAAGCATGCTGGAGGAGTTGGGGTGATCTACACGAGAAGCTGAGCTGGAAGTTCTTTCAGCTCCATCTCCATCAAGCGATCCAGAATGCAATGAAACAGACGCCTAGAGCCAGTTCTTTAGTGGAGAATCTCAATTCTAGACTGCGGAACTATTTCAGCCTGCGCAAGCATCTTGGAACGTCCTATCTGGGCCTTCTCCAATTCTTCATCAATCACCGGAGATTCATGAGTAGTGACTCTGAGCAAAGACGGGGAAAAAGCCCAGGGGAAATGATGACAGGTGAGAAACATCTACACTGGCTAGAAATGCTGGGCTTCAAGCGATTCCAAAGAGCTTAGAAAAAGTGAAACAGGCTGGGTTGGTCATTTCTAGAGATGGCCTGATTTGTCGTGTAAGTGTTACCCGTTTTGGGCCAGTTTTGAACAAAGCCAAGTCAAAGCGTACAGCCTGTAGCTGCACGGCAGAGAATGGCGCTAGCCCCTGGAAGATAGAGAAGGATATACTAACAATGCTGCCTACTATTAGCAACAGCTTTGCAGATATCTGTTGACGAAAACTCATAGGCTTTTTTACGTTCCCCTATTTTTTCTGATCTGAAAATATCATTTCCACCACCCCTGACATAAGGGGCTGTATTCTAACCGAAAAGAAACTACAGATCCCTGAGCTATCTGCATATAGAATTCTCTTGTGAGGTAGCGGTTGCTGTATTCATATTCTGCAGGACAGCAAGTGGAGCCTTGATACCATCATTGAGGAATCCCTGTGGCGGCAAGAGGCAGAGGCTATATGCGATCAGAGTATCGCAGCCTACCGTAACGTTAAGCTATCTTCAGCAACACGCTGCAAGGTAGCCGCTCCAATACTGGCATGGCTTGAATTAGCAGTCAGTCCTGACTCCACAAACCCCACACCAATTAGAATGGCCCATCCTTGGGCGCGCTGTAGGGTTGCATCCGAAAGACTGCCATAGCTTTTGATCACCTGCTGGCGATGATTTTTCTCAGCAAAGAGCATCCAGATAGAAGCCAAGTCAGTCGCAATATCCCCTGAGGTAATGTGACCCCAATCAATGATGCCTGAGATCGCACCATCATTAACGACGACATTGAGAGGGTGAAGATCACCATGGAGCCATCGTGCTTCGCCGTCCATCGGTGCCTCGACAGCTCTGTGCCAGATATTTTTGATCTGCCGGGTGATTAGGTTTGTTTGCTCATCTACCCACAGGAATCGTTTTCCAAATACAGCTGATCGTTGCTTTAAAGGAACGCCACGCACCGGATTCTGAGGAGCATTGGCAGGTGCCGGAACATGCAGCGCTTTCAGGAACGAGGTGAAGCGCTGAACCTCGCTTGTACGCATGTCTACTTGTTCCGCCGTTGTCCCCGTTAGCCACGGGAGTATGCTCCAACGCCAAGGATAGCGTTGTGTCGGTTCACCCACCCGAACAACAGTGGGGACATCAATAGGCAGCCGATCTGCAAGCTGTGGCAGCCAGATTTGCTCATTTTCAATCAGGGGACCTGCCGTTGTGCGGCGGGGAAGCCTGAGGAGCAACTGATCTCCTAAACGAAACATCGTGTTATGCCAGCCTGTACCAAGGTGACAAATCTGCAGGTGGGCAAGATCGGGGTGCTGCCCTTCTAGCAAGCTGTGGACGAGCGCCAGATCTATCTGAAACGTAGAGGACGATGTTCGGACAGGATCCTGCCGATGTCGTCCCATCCTCAGCCAAGACTTTACCCGTCTCGAGGCTGCCTTTCGATAGCATTTTAGGTGCAGTACATTCACATCTATATCTCCAGATAGTTGTTATCTGGAACAAAGTCCCAATAACTAAGCAATGATTAATCGACTTACTTTTAACCAGTACTTAACATTAGTAGAAAAAGTCTCTTCGTGCATAACTAGACCCAAATACTCCTTGTAAATATCGACAATTTCATCCAATCTCAGTGAGATTCCAGCTATATAAAATCAAAATATAAATTCATTTCAAGCACTCAGTCATGACACAGAAACACACGCAGGAAGGGGAGCAAGAAGATTTTTATTTAGTTTTCAGTGGAGTTATAGAAGAAAATAAAATATGCAAAGCTTTTCTCGCATACTTCTTAATTGATTGGATGCAGATATTTATTCTGATTAGGATCTAAATAATTTTTATCGAAAAATATTTCATTAACCCACAGTTATTTAACTCAAATTTAATGATTATTATTTATGTCTAAAGGAAAGAGACATTCATGCAGGTGAATCTTAGATGAGAAAGTTCTCACGCAGAGAGAAATACTCATATTTCTGCCAAGAAAATGCGTAAAACAATGCCTCCCTGGCCCAAGCCACACGGGCAGGACGAGAGGCTTACCGCAATTGAGTTATCAAGAGTTCAATAGAAAACTAACGAGACAGCTCAATGCCCTGGTTGGCTGACAAAAGTTGATCTTGTCTCGAAAAAGTGGACAGTTAACTTGGAGAGCAATGGGTTGCTCTAGATTTAGTCAGCAGACTGAGCAAGGCAAACTTTCTCAAGGATCCTTTGAATAACTCGTCTCTACTAACTCCACCTGGTACCTGCAATAGACAATCAGTATCATCACCCAATTCAATACAAATCAGAGCTGAAAGGCTGGTAATCTCTCGGAGGGCAATACTCACATGCTTCAGCCATCATTAATGCATCGACATATAGATTGCACTAATGCACATACTCCAGGTACAGAAGCATAGCGCTACCTCACAAACAGAGACTTGCCCTGCCTGCAACTCTGACCACTTAACTATTCAGAATTCCTACGCCAATGGCTACTGGTTAACCTGTGATAACTGTGGGCTAGATGATTGGGCCAGCACCCTAGATTCTGACCACTGAGCTTCTGAACAATCAAATCAGCAATAGCATTCCCTCAGATACTGTCATCCTTCCAGCCGCACTCAGCATTTGGACAATCCCAATGCAGCACAGGCAGATTCCTAAGACAAACATATCGCCACACAGACAATAACGCCCGGTAACGATCGGATGGCTAACGTCGTACTGCGGTAGGTAGCTTGCGGCCACCGACAGCAATTCCCCAGCCCTCAAACGCCCAGGCTTTAGGTGCCCACAGTCCGTCTTTCGCTACTTCCGAGATCGCAACATAGTCAGCTTCTGTAGAGTCGGGGTCATAGCCCAGATAGAGGCTACGGGCATGATAGATGCAAGTGTGGCACTGACTGATGCGGTGGAACATTTGGGTTCACCATGCGTGTTGTTCCCAATCTTGCCATTGGGCCTTCACTTCCTTTAACAACCAACCTCCCAGGGTTACTGAGCATTCGTGGGAGGCATAGATAATCCAATCAAAGCCATCAGAGACCCAATAGCCTTCATAGTTGCTGTACACAGGGTCAAATAGAGAGACGTCCTGTTCGTATTCAATTCCATATTCGCGCAGCTCCAAAATTCGGGTAATCTCGCGAGAGGCCAATAAATCAATCAGACTAAAGGAGGTACAAAATTCCTCGAAGGCATCTGCGTCAAATGCTGCGATACCGGGCAACCGACGATTGCTTAATGGATACCAATACGGACCAACGACTCGCCAACGGTCACGCAGTTGATGCCAAATATTGCTGGATTCGGCTGGGGACAGCACCCGCTGGTAAGGTAGCGGCTCAATAGATTTCAGGTGGGATTCTGAAAGTTCTTCAACGTAATTGCAAAATGCTTCCCGCTCGTGTGAAATCGCATCGTCTGAACACACACCAAAATCGAGTAGAGAAACTTCAGGCTCTGTAGTTTGCCCCATATTTGGACGTAGCCGAGGTTCTTGTGCAACTCTGCCTATCTGCGAGATGCAATCTCTCGTCTGTTCTAGATCATTGAGTTCATCCGGGTTCAGTTGCTCTATTGCGATACAGATTACTCTAAGCACGTTGGAGCGGGCATAGCCATCTAGCAACACCTGCTGGTAATTGCTGGGACGAGGCTTTGTTTGGCTCAACTTGTTCGAGTACTGATCCCAGTAGCTCGACTGCCTTTGGCAATAATGTCGAGCGGCGGTATGGAGGGCTTGGGAAAGTCGCATGATGATCAATCAAGAAACGGGTCATGTGGCAAACGAAAGTAGATGCTTGGCGACCGTGTGGGGCTGCTCAATATGGGGAGCATGACCAGCTTGAGAGACCCAAACCAATTGACTTTCAGGTATCGCCTGTCTAAAACGAAGGGCATCGCCTGTGCCAAGGACATCATCAGATACGCCCCACAGTAAAAGGGTCGGCTGGCTCACTTCGCCTATGCGAGAAGAAAGGTCAGCATACCCACCACTCTGACAAAAGGTCGTGATCGCATTCTTCCACCCTGGCATCTGTTGATGAAGTTGAGCACATCGTAGTCCCTCAACGACAAGTGACGGCATCGACAGGGCTAGGGCAGCAGTAAGAGTCATTTGCTTGCGAAGGTGTAACCAGTCAGCCCCCACTTCCAATATTGCCGAAGGACAGGATGCTCCCAGTGGAAAATGACCAGAGAAACCCACACTGTCAAGGAGCACTAGCGCCTTTACAAATTCTGGATGATGTAGCGCAAAGTCAAGGGCCACAGCGCCACCAAGGGAGGCTCCTATTAGCATGACAGGCTGACCAATCCAGCGGCGGATTATGGTGAATAGGTGTTGCCGAATGTGAACAGGATGAACGGTGAGTCGAGGATTGTAAGCCGTAAAGCCACAACCATACCAATCGACTGCCCAGCACTGCTGTTGACCTGCCAGGAGCGGCAGCAGATACCGATACTCCAGCAGGGAGCTGTCGAATCCCGGCAGGCAAAGCATGGGGCTTAAGCGTTGAGGGCTTGGAATCGAGGCTGGCTCGGTGCAAGCAAAGGCTGTTGGAATGTTGACTTTCCCAAGGTCTGTGCAGATTTCGATGGGTTGACGCCGGATCTGCTGGAGCAGGGTTTGGGCTGCGCTATCTTGAATCTCTGAAGCAGAGGCAGGAAGGAAATTACAGTCAGCTTGGTTCACGTCCATGTAAACCAATGCCGACCTGCTTTGCGATCGCTCCACCAAGCCAGACCGAAGGCACAGACAAAGAAAATGATGCAAACTCCAGCGAGGAAAGGTCTCCAGCTATCGGGTTCAGAGCTATATTGATCCACATGGATCGTCAAAAACTTCATGCTGCTTGAAACGAAAGGGCAATTAGCTCTCGGTGTAAGTGAGTATTGATCAGTTCCTCAATCTTTTCGCTTATCCCAAAACACGGCTCGGCTAAGGCAGCATCAACATCAAACAAATCCCCCAGCTCTACTGCTGCCTCACAGCAGTACTCCCGAGTCTCGAACAATAGCGAGGACAAGGGAGATCGCAACTCCCAGGAGAACA
The DNA here is from genome assembly GCF_003231495.1 of Acaryochloris thomasi RCC1774. Lineage (NCBI taxonomy): Bacteria > Bacillati > Cyanobacteriota > Cyanophyceae > Acaryochloridales > Acaryochloridaceae > Acaryochloris > Acaryochloris thomasi. The sequence goes on along the minus strand of NZ_PQWO01000034.1, from coordinate 6,467 downwards.
ACTGATAACCCTGGCCCTCCTCGCGCCAGACCACGGCAAGACTCCCGACACACTGGGCTGGCAGTGCAATCTTCCGTCCAAATTGCTGCACATAAAGCTGCTGAGACAGTTGGAACTCATGACTCGCCAGCGGAACTGATTGCTTGAGCATTTCCAGGCTTGAGTGCGGCTTGAATTTCTGCAGCTTATCCGAGCGTCTCGAATCTGCTCTAGGCAGTCGTCTTCTCGTGGACGTTCGGGGAGAAGAGCACTTTGCTACGGGTTTTGTTGGGGCAACAGAGGCAGGCTCAGAACGCCGCTCGATGATTCGCTGTTCACGATTATGTTTGAGCTTTGGTCTGATCTCTAAAATGTTGGTCACGATTCCCCCCGTATATTTCAGATGGCGACAGCATATCAGCCATTTATGAAAATTCGGGGTGATAAAAATACTTTTGTTAGCTTCGACTGGCAGACCCGCTCTTAAACGCTAGGATGCCGCCAGATATCAGCATTATGAGGATTTCCCATGAACAAAGCAGAATTAGTAGACGAGATCGAAGATAAATCCAACGTCACCAAAAAGCAGGCTGAAGATATCCTGACATCCACCACCATCGTAGAGATTCTGGACGGTAGCGATAAAGTAACACTGATGAAGTTTAGAAGTTTTGCACCCAGCGATCTCGCTGCCAGAGAGGAGCGTAATTCTCAGACGGGGAAGAAGCTGAAAATTGTAGAGACGATAGTGCCAGGGTTCATTGCTGTGAAAGCGTTTAAAGAACAAGCAAAAAGCTGAAATTCGCAATTTGACCTATTCCCTAGCTGAGAAGCGTGTCCTGAGACAACAAAGCTGGCATCGCATCAGGAGCAACTGGCTTAGAGAACAAATACCCTTGACCATATCTACAATCAATCGCCCGTAGAAATTGAGCTTGCGATTCTGTCTCGATTCCTTCAGCGATGACCTCCATGTGCAAATTATGGGCCAACGTAACTATCGCCTGAGTGATTTCCTGACCGCTGCTTTGATCAAGCTGAGCTACAAATGAGCGATCAACCTTCAAAGTATCTAAGGGCAACTGGCTCAGGTAACTCAATGAAGAATAGCCAGTGCCAAAATCATCTAACCCGAGTCGGACACCTAAAGTCTGGAGTTGAGCAAATTTATCAGCCAGTCGTATAGCATCTTTCATGATGACACTTTCAGTAATTTCCAGCTTCAGGCTGTTGTTTCTTAAGTTTGTTTCTCGTAAAGTTTGCTGAACTTGTTCAATAAAATTAGGTTGGTGGAATTGCTGGTTAGAGACGTTGACATGGATGTTGAGAGTCTTGTGAGAGAACTGCGCCTGCAAAAGATGCATCTGGTGGCAAGCCTCTCGCAGCACCCACCAACTGATTGCCGTCATGAGTCCGGTTTCCTCAGCAAACGGAATAAACTCTGACGGTGACACCACCCCTCTGCTGGGATGATGCCAGCGCAGGAGGGCTTCAAAGCCGACAATGCGATGGGTTAACAGAGAGACGATGGGTTGATATACCAATTGAAACTCACGATGTTCAATGGCCTGTTTTAGATCACTTTCTAGCTGCAGGGAATGGAGCGCCTGTACCCGCATCCTATCGCTAAAAAACTCGTAGCGATTTTTACCCAATGCTTTCGCCCGATACATGGCAATATCAGCATCCCGGAGCAATTCATCTGAACGTTGATACTCAGTCGTGTTGACTACGATCCCGATACTGGCCCCCGTAAAGACATCCTGCTCATGAATGCGAACTTTACGACTCAGGGCCTGCAGCATTCTGTCTGCGATTTGAATGGCGGTGTCATCATTTTCTATAGCGTCTAGAAGAATCGCAAACTCATCTCCGCCTAAACGGGCGATAGTGTCGCCAGCTCTCAGACAATGCTGGAGACGGTGAGCGGTCTCAATCAACAGTTGATCACCAGCCAAATGTCCCAAGCTATCATTGACGACTTTGAAGCGGTCTAAGTCCAGAAATAAGACAGCAAAGCGATAGTCTCGAAGTCGCTTGAACTTCTGCAAGGTCTGTCCGAGACGGTCCAAAAACAATGCTCGATTCGGCAGGCCCGTCATTGGATCATGAAAAGCGTCGTGAATGAGCTGCTCTCTAGATAGATAGTAGTCATTGACATCAGTTTGAGAACCAGCGATGCGGTAGGGGTGTCTTTGGGCGTCCCAGAGTGCTAAACCGCGACAGCGCATCCAGCGATAGCTGCCATCTTGATGGCAAATGCGGTAGTCACAGGCAAACTGCACCGTCTGACCACTGAGGTGAGCCGATAGGGCTTGTTGGACCTGCTCCTGGTCGTCAGGATGGATGATCTCGAACCAGCTCTCTGGATTGGTCCCCATTGCCTGCTCTTCGTACCCGAGCATCGTTTTCCAACGGCTGGAGAAGTAAATAGTATTCGTCTGCAAATCCCAGTCCCACAGACCGTCGTTCGCCCCCCTAGCTGCTGCTTCATAGCGCTCATTACTGACCTGCAACTGTTGCTCTGCCTGTTTGCGCCCCGTAATATCTGTCAAATAGCTCCGAATGAGCTGGCTTTGTAGAATGCAGTGAATGGTTTGCTCATAGACGCGCTCTCCCACTTGCACTTCTCGGATGGCGTAGCGTTTGCGGCCCTGGAGCAGAGTATCAAGAAGTCCAGTAAGCAAAGGGTGGTCATTATTAGCTTCCAACAGCCCTGGGAAATGGAGAGCTGTAGCCGAATTGACATAGGTAATCTCGCTCTGAAGATTGACCTCGATAATGGGGTTGGGATTGAGTTCAGGGAAAGAGGCGAGACGGGCAATGGCTGTTTCAGTGGGATATTCAGACTCTGTTGCGATCTGATGCCGGACCTGAACCGAGCCACTGGCGGTTTCCTTGGCCATGAGCGCCTGCTTGGGCAGCAAGTCAGAATTCAAAACAGGGACCGTCAAGCTGGAAAGGTCTTCACCGTCCTGTAATCTGGGGTCTTGGAGGCTAGTCGATACATAGTACGTAATTTGCACCTGATCACCAAACGAAATCACGTCTTGGTCTTGGAGATCGTGGCAGAAGCATCGATTTCCGTTCACCCACATACCATTTCGACTTGGTTTGTGATTTAAGTCACCATCAATAATCCGAAACGAGTGCTCTCTTGTTTTGGCATTGCAGATCCGCAGCAACAGGGCATGATGTCGAGAAACCGTTTTTGAGTCTATGACAATCGCATTAGCCTGATGTCGCCCAATAGTGTACGTGGCGCTATCTAAGGAAATTATCTCTCTAGGCCGCTGAATTTGTTCAAGGGCCAATAAATGATACCGAGGGTTTTGCATTGAGAATGTGTCAGTGCCTAAAACCAGTTCTCAGCTTTATCCTGAACAATCAACTTTGCCAACCGTAAGAACAGGCAAATTTCAGAAAAGTAGAGCTTTCGAAGTTAGCGTACCCAAGCATACTGTTGGTTTTGACATCCATCTTCTGCCTTGCGGTGATAAAAGCCTTTCTCAGGAAAGTTCTAGATAAATCGGTTCAATGTAAGTCAACCGTATTATTACGGTTATTTTTTCCTAAGTTAAAAGTCATAATTAGCCATCGCACTGAACATTTAAGATAAATTTCATTTTGCAAACAAAAATTCTTAATTTAAAGCAAAGTGAAGGTTTGAAACTGAATCGGAAATCTTGCTAGTCGCCTGGGCAGTCTAAGCGTGGGAGCAGCAACAATATTTAATTCTTTCTTTATTTTCATATTGGTACTAACAGATGAACGCTGTAAACTCAGGCTCAGATCCGTTGAATTCCGCTCCTTTCCCTGAAGCTGCGTTTGACCACCGTGATCAAGAGAATCACTGCTCTCTTCAACTGCAGGCCCAAGCTGAACGAGAACGATTGCTCGCTACGATGGCGTTGCGAATTCGCCGCTCTCTTAATCCCTCTGAGATTTTGCAGGCGACCGTCTTAGAAGTGCGACAACTGCTCGAAGCGGAGCGAGTCATCATTCATCGCTTTGAGTCAGACTGGAGCGGTGTTGTGATTACAGAGTCGGTAACAGATTACTTAGCTCCAATACTCGGACACAAAATCGAAGACCACTGCTTTGCGGAAGATTGGGCAGGGGAATACCTCAACGGTCGAGTGCAAGCCACTGCAGATATTTATGCCGGAGAGCTATCTCCCTGTCACGTTGCTCTGCTGGAGTCCCTTAATATTCGAGCTAATCTAGTGGTGCCCATTATTCAAGAGGCTCAGGATACCCTTTCCGTAAACGGCTGGCGCTCCCAAAGCTCAGGAGTAGGCACACCCACCAGACGCCTATGGGGTCTGCTCTCCGTTCAACAGTCCTCTGCCCCTCGACAATGGCAATCAGCAGAGATTGATATTGTTGAAAAGCTGGCGGTGCAGGTGGCCATTGCTCTGCAGCAGGCTGAACTCTACACTACTGCCCAAGCTGAATTAATTAAACGGCAGCGGGCTGAGGCTAAGATGCAACAGCTCAATACACAACTAGAGCAACTCAATGCCCAACTAGAGCAACGGGTCCGCCACCGAACCACTCAGCTAGAAATAGCAAATCAAGAACTCAAGCATGAAATTGAAGAACGGCAGCAACTGGAAAAGGAGCTTTTCCAAGAAAAGGAACTGGCTCAAATTACGCTGGAGTCCATCGGTGATGCGGTGGTAACGACGGATGATTTAGGTCGGGTCCAATACCTCAATCCGGTGGCAGAAAGGCTCCTGGGACAGTCCATTGAAGCTGTTGAGGGAAAAGCGTTTACCGATATCTTTCAGATTGTCCATCAGGTGACTCGTGAACCAGTGGTCAATCCGGTGGAACAAGTCCTACGAGAGAACCAGGTGGTCTATTTGGCTGAGCACACACTACTGATTGCCCGTGATGGGACCGAGTACGGGATTGATGACTCTGCTGCCCCTATCCGCAATCGTCAAGGTCAGCTTGTTGGCGCAGTCGTGGTCTTTCATGATGTGACCGAAGCTCGACAGATGGCTCAGGAGCTATCGTGGCAGGCCAGCCACGATCCGTTAACTGGATTAGTAAACAGACGTGCCTTTGAGAAACAAGCAGCTGCGGCCATCGCTGCAGTTGAGAAAGAACAGCATCATGCTCTGTGTTACTTAGATTTAGACCAGTTCAAGGTGGTTAATGATACCTGTGGTCATGTGGCTGGTGATCAGCTCCTCAGACAGATCACTACCGTTATGCAACAGCGGATTCGCTCCTCCGATACCCTAGCTCGTCTAGGCGGGGATGAATTTGGATTACTGCTCGAAGGGTGCTCATTAGAACAGGCTGAGACCCTGGCGGAGGCGCTCAGAGCCATGATTCAAGCCTTTCAGTTTGCCTGGGAAGATAAAACCTTTTCGGTCGGCGTCAGTATCGGAGTAGTGGGAATTGATAGCAACAGCCGCGACTTAGCTTCGGTTCTGAGTGCGGCTGATGCTGCTTGCTATGTTGCCAAGTCCAACGGTCGCAACTGTGTTCATGTTTGCCGCACCCATGATCTAAAGTTGGAGCTACAGCGCGGGGAAAGGCAGTGGGTGGCACGACTTCATCAAGCATTAGAAGAAAGCCGATTTTGCCTGTATCGCCAGGAGATTTTAGCGCTCGATGAATACGCTCACTCGGGACACTGTGAAATATTACTTCGGCTCTTCGATACTCAAGGCAATGTCATTCTGCCGATGGCCTTTTTGCCTGCAGCGGAACGATACAACCTGATGCCTGCGATTGATCGATGGGTGGTTCAACACTTTTGTGCTCAGTACCATCAAGTGGCTCGGGTAGACCAGGCATTGGGAGGGAAGGTGCTCTACAACATCAATTTATCTGGCGCGAGTATCAATCAAGGTGACTTTCTGGGCTTCCTCAAAACTCAGCTTGAGCAATATCAAGTCCCACCTCAGCAGATTTGCTTTGAGATTACAGAAACAACAGCCATCTCTAACCTGCATCAAGCAGCAAACTTCATAGCGACTCTAAAGCAGTTGGGTTGTCAGTTCGCCCTCGATGATTTCGGCAGCGGTATGAGTTCTCTGGCCTATCTAAAGAACTTGCCGGTGGACTACTTAAAAATTGATGGTAGCTTCGTGAAGCAGTTGGTTAATAACAAGGCAGATTCTGCCATTGTGGAGTGCTTTAACCACCTGAGCCATGAGCTAGGCATTCAGACGATCGCCGAATGTGTTGAGGATGAACAAACCCTTGAAAAGTTAAGAATGATGGGGGTTGACTTTGCACAAGGATATTGTATTGATAAACCTCAGCGTCTGTAATGGTACGCCCTCAAGACGTAAAGTACGAAAGCAGTAGTGACCTCGACGATTTTTGAGAGACTTTTTGGGTAGTCCGCCAGATGTAAGGATAGAGGTAGCTCAATCGTTCATGCTCAACAATGTCACCCCTAATCTGTCCTAGCTGCGGGTCTCAAAAGGTCGTCAAAAACGGTCGCATCCATAACGGCAAGC
>NZ_PQWO01000033.1 GCF_003231495.1 Acaryochloris thomasi RCC1774 | reverse complement strand
TACCACCGGCCACCTCGAAGACTTTGCGACCCCCTACCTTGATCTCCACATCTCGCGTCAGGTCGGCATGGGAATATCCCTGAGCCATGCCGGTGGCAATTTTCAGGTAGTCTAAATCATCTTTGGGGATGGCTTTTATCGCAGGGCTATCGGCCAAACCCTTATAGACTTCTTCACCCACACGCACTGACACTTCAGGGTTGGGGCCGATCTTCGCCTGGATATCAGGCGGTGCATGTAACTTCCATTGCTTCAGCAACAACAACAGCGCTGTTGCCGCCTTCTCGGTCGTCTGACGTGTCTCTGATTCTGCAGATCGTGCGGATGTCGTATCTACTCTTGGGCTTTGGCTAGGCATTAGTCTGCTCCTGCTTCTGGGTGGGCTTTAAACCATTGGTCATTAAAAATCGTGAGGTAGTACTCCTCCGCTTTTTCTGGTGAATCAAAGCTGTCGATAGCTTTGACATAGCTCGGATATTTCACACCAAGCTGATCGAGGGCGTCCAAGTCCTGCTGAAGCAAGCCCAAGCTAGAAACACCCGTTATGCCGATGGGGGTGTTAGCTAGGAATTCCTCTAAATTTACTTTCTCCTTTGAAGAACTAGCCTGAGAACGCCAATAAGCTAGAACTATTTTTTCTTGCAGTTCTGTAGTAGGGAGCTTATCGGAGAACCTCTCGCTACTCACAGTGCAACCAGCATTGTCGGCAGTAACAATGCTGTACTGATCAATGATCCAGCCGCTATCATCTGTCTTGCGAGAGCGAACGAGCTTGTATTGCTTGCCACCATAGGATTCTTCGGTCAAGACTGTATTTTCAAAGCCAACCTGTAAGCAGTCCTTATCATGCTTAAGCTCATCCCTTGAACCAGCCTTAGATTGCATTGAAGTTATTGCCCATCCCGCTCCAACGAAGATAGAGATTGCAGTAATCGTGATACCAATGTGTGATCTTTTCATCAACAGGCTCCAGAGCTAAAGGTAATTTGCTGGGTCTTTGTTAGTGCCATTTTGCTTAACGTTAAAATGCAAGTGCGGCCCCGTCGAATTGCCTGTACTGCCGACACGAGCAATCTTTTCACCCCGCTCCATCTGAGCACCGACCTTTACGAAAAAGCATCCTGCACAGATGTGAAGATACTGAGTCTTGATACCCCCTCCATGATCAATAGTGACGACATTTCCCGCAGCAGCCCCATGCCAACCGGCAAAGACAACCTCACCACATTCGGCTGCACCGATCGCCATACCATGAGGAGCACCGATATCCATCCCACCATGCAAACGTCTTTGCCCTGAAATAGGGTGAGTTCGATATCCATAACCTGAAGTTATCGGCCCTGCAACAGGCTTGTACATCGCTTGCCCGTCATACTTGCATTCATCTTCAGCAGCAGGGGGTGGCGTCGTACTCGACTGTCCCTGCTCAGATGAGCCAATCTTCGGCGGATTGATACCCTTGATTGGATTACTCCCACCCTTCTCAGTTTTGGTAGGGTCGGTCTTATCAACATCTGCCTTATCCTCTTTCGAGGGACTCCCATTGTTGGCAGGAGCGCCCGTCAATGCCATCACGGGGATAATTCCCGTCTCCTTGAACGGCATGAAGGGAGTAGACACAATCCCGTTATGCACACCGTAGGGAGTACAGGCTTTCGTCACCCCAAAGCTCCGCTCACAATAGCGAAAGTTGAGGCGCAACTCTCCCTTGCCTTTTTGTTCAGTCAGACCGGCTGCTGAAACCTTCGCAAAGTCACCAAAGGGCAGTTGACCGGCAGGTTCATAACCGCCCACCCAGTTACTTTCCTGACCGGCCCAGCCGCCCTTAACCTTCTGGAAGTCACCTGCGATGTAATGCTTGCCGTGATAGCCAAACTTGCTCAGGTTGCCGCTGGCGGTATGGGCATTGGTCATCTCTAGATAGGCACAGGGCTGCTCGCAGGGGACCGACCAGCTATTCTCCTGAACCGACCCGGTGATGGTGTCCCGCCGCGTGGATTCCTTATCTCCATACACAACATCCACCTTTGCCCAAAACGGCGTCTTCAAAGCGGTGGGATATTTACTAAACGGTAAATCCTCTAGGCCGGGAATCCCATAGATCTCGGACCATCCCGCTCGGTCAAAGTGGTCAAGGGGCGTATTGGCTAAGTTGGGGATGTCGTGAATAGAATAATCAACCAAGTTGGGAATGGTCTTGGATAAGGCATCCGTCGGTAAATTAACGATCAGCGAATCGGCGTATTGCCCGCCCAATGCATCAAAAATAGGCTTCACGTCTGCCACCCGATAGTTCGGCAGTTCAGGGACGGCATCAACCAAGTGCTGAAGCGTCTGCCACTGCATCGGGAATAAATCATCTAAGGTGTACTTGCCGGGACTAACACCGACAGCATCACCAATATCATTGAGTGTCAGATCACCGACGCCCAAACCGTCCATGATCACACCCACAGGCAAATAATCAGAGGGCGATTCGCCCCGTTCCCAATGGATACCGGGTCCACCAGGGATCTGTATCTCTCCACCAGTATCGGCAGGCGGTAAGTCCCGAAAGGTCAGGTTATCCAGGCTGGGCTGATGGAAGGGGTCTACGATCGCGCTAGCACTGACGGTCGTTAATGCGAGGGCCGCAGCCCCCAACAAAAGTGCTGTGAATCTTCTCATTGCGAAACTCCTTGGCTAACCTGCATGGGTGTTTCATTCGCAAGCTGAAGCAGGGTCTCTAGCTCCAGACCCGACCACTTGGAAGCTGTCTCAATCGAGTTTCCTCGCTTGAGGATTAGAACAGCATTATTGACCTGACGATACTTCCAAGAGCTGTAGGGATAGTCCTTCGAGTTCTGGTGCAAACCTTGCTTAATAGCGTGAGCTAGCTCAATAGAGTTCATCTCCTCTAACGAATCATTTGAAGCCTCAGGCAATTGCTCCTCTGGTTCGTTCATAACCGGAACCGATGCAGCTTTCGTTTCAGCTTCCGTTTCTTCAGGAGGCTGTTCTGCTGCCTCCTTCGCCACAACAACAGATTGCTCATCTGCTTGAGGTTCGGCTTCAGCGACTGGCTCGGAATCGGCTTCTGAAGAGGGGAGCACCTGAACAGCTTGAGCAGTGGCACTCTCCTCTGGCTTAGAGTCTGCCGCCTTGATATCGCTGAGCTGAGCTAAGAACTGTTCGCTCTGGGAATCGATTGCATCAAAACGAGCGAGAAAGGTTTGCTGCTGTGATTCAACCTGAGCCAGGATTTTCTTCTGCTTTGAAAGAACATTCGTGTTCGTCTCAACCTGCTTCTCTAAAGCAGCAATCCGTGAAGCGACAGCATCTGAAATCTCTTCATTCTTGGCAGCTTCAGGAAGGGAAGGAGGATTTGATGGGAGTATGGCAGTGGGCGATGACTCTGGAGGAGGCGATTGAACAACGGGCGTCGTTTGACCCAGCTCAGTGAGCCGCTGCAAAACATTCGACTGAACACCCGACCGACGTGAGGCATCCGTTTCATTTACCCCTTGCTCAACCGCATCAATCCACTGGTTGACGGCCATGTCTAGCGGTGAACCAGCAGGTATCTGCCCCTGGATATTGGCAAGACTCAAACCGCTGCGAACCAAATCGGATGGATAGCTTAACTTTGATTGCGCTGCATTTCTCGCTTGTGGAGCTGGGGTATCCCCCTGAGGCAAAGAATCCTCAGTAATCTCAATCGTGCCTTGACTACCCTTATTGCCAACACGGACAGCTAAGTTCAGCGTCTGGTAACCAGAGCCACCCTGGACCACCAGACCCAACCCTGTTTTGCCAGGGTTCTTACCCACAATCCGAAGAATGTTAGTGCCAGGGCTGAATTTGCCTCCGAGGGTCAGCACGGAACCATCGTCTATGGAATAGGAACTGATCGGCATTGAGGGCGGTAGCTGGATGTATACCCCTTCGTTGGGATTAAGATTCACCTTGGCTTTCTCTGCCGCCTGCGAGACGGTGAACCGCTGAGCGGCTTGGGCTGGCAATGACGGCAGGACAACCGCGGTCGTTGCGGCTCCCAGCAAGGCCAAGGGTGCGTATTGTTTGAACATAATCAATTACCTCGATATATAAGCTTCTTGCTCGAATGTGATCACAATGCTGCCGGTGGGAATGAGCACAGATGTTTCTTCTGGCTCCCTCGTGTCCGACTGGCGTGACCGGGGCTGATCTGCCAGCACTAAGACTTCTCTGGCTCCGTTGTTCAGCGTCCGGTTGCCACCCACCCGATCGCGGATCCAGCTCTCTCCGGCATCCTGAGCAAAGCCGGTGAGCATCCGGCCCAGGCCACTACTGAAAAAGCCCTTTTTGCGCTTCCCACCCTTGGCCCGCATCAGCTTGCCGTTATCCCTGAAAATCCGAGTGCTCCCAGGACTTACTTCTGAACCATTGAGCGCGATCAGTTCCGCCTCAAAGTAGCCGCCAGGAGCTAACTGGACAATCTGGGCCAACACTTCTGAACCCTGCGGTATGCCAGCGATTTCCTCCGTCGTGACGGCGGTGAAGGTCGCGCTATCGGAAGCAATCGCCTCCGATTCTACGGAGGCTCGGAGCGTGGTGCCCGAGGGAACCGTCGTCATCGTCTGGCCCTGCAGGAATGCATCCTGTTGCGCGGCTAAGGGGGCGTTCTGCCCAGGACCACTGGCAAATTCGTCAAACTCAGCCTGTTGTGACACAAGCTGAGATTCAAATTCAGGTTGATTGGGCTGAACGGGGGCGGATTCGGCTTGGGGAAGCTGACCGCCATACACAGGTGAGCGATCCACTGGCTTAGCTTTAGCCACTACGGGCGCAGGGGCTGGAGCCGACCTGGGCGCGGGCCTGGGTGGGGGAGCGGGAGAGACTCTGCGGGGTGGTGGAGCAGGACGGGACGCGATCCGAGGACGGGGGCGCGGGGATCTCGGCGGCGGTGGAGCAGGGCGGCTGGCGGTGGTGGAGCGAGAGGGGGGACGAGGGGCTGGCTTATTTTGAGTTCTAGCGTCCTTTTGATTCTGCTTCTCTGCTTCAGCTAGCTTGTCTGCCGCTCGTTCTCGGGCGATATTACCGGACTGGACGGCGTTTTCTATCCGATCGCTATTCGCATTCACCTCCGCTGCAGACGCGAGTTGAACCCGCTCGGTTTTTTCTTGCTTTTTCGTTAGCTTGACCCCTTTGGCGGAGTTATACCAAAGCATCAATACAGCAAAGCCTGCCGTACACAGCACAAAGACCACAGCCATCTTTGTCCAAGGCGTCTGCATCGGATGCTGGACCGTACGAGCCGCTTCGATATCTAGCTCCTCTGGGTCGAAGTCCTCTGGAAGCAAAGCCTCATCTTCTTCAGAAGCAGAATCTGCCGGAAGGTCAACAACGATGGAGCTGGTGTCTAGCTCGGCGGCTTGGGGGGCTTCTTCTGCTTTTGCGTTTGGGAAAAATTGAATTTTCTCGGTCATCGGAATGCTCTCGACTCGGCAGTGGGATCATCAACTTCGATATCGCGGATGGCATAGATCAGCAGGCCATAGGCTCTAATCTCATTGCGATGGGCCTCAAACTCATTTGTGGGGTCCGGTAATTTATCTCGATGGTCAGGGCTGATATACACCGTCTGATTCAGAGGGATATTCTCAGGACGAGCCGTGCGTGAGGTGATAATCAGGTCCGACACAATCGACACTTTCCAACCGCCGTCTTCCAAAGGCATTGGGTCGGATACCTCTCGAATGTTGATCAGCTGCGAAAAATCACCCGCTTGGACGGAACGGGCATAACGGCCATAACTTTTTGCTAGCTTGTCGAGCACCCCGGCCCGGAAGTCTCCTTCAGGGGAAAGTCCGAATTCTGCTGCAGCCATCCGCAGCGGGATGTTGACCTTGCCCCGTTGGTAACCCGTCTCTGCCTTGAAGCCACCTTTGGTAGTGGTGACCTTTGACCAGTTGTACAAAGAGCCGTACATCGTCTCCACAAACTCTTGAATCGCTTTGGAATCTCGATAGTCTGGATCCTGCTGCTCTGCCTGGAACGATTCCCCGTTGGCCCGCTCCACCAGCACTGGAGGGCGGCTCGATAGGCGCAGGTACCCCATCCCCAGCAGCAGCACACCCAAGGCTGTGAAGATTTGTAAGCCTAGGGCAGCAGCTACAAACTTATGGAAGTTACCTTGCCGGGTAGCAGGGGACTTCCGCAGTGGTTCTGAGGACTCCTCAGGTGGTTCTGTTGTCCGCCTGGGGCGGGTTAGGGTTTTTAACACAGCACAACTCCTAGACTTGCTATCTATCTATTGCAAGTCGCGGAATTTGTTGTATTTCTTGGCGCTGTTAAGCTGTAAATGCAGGTAAACCTGACAATTGATATGACCAGCACACAGCTATCCACTGCAACTCATCAGCCTCTCCATGAGACTGACTTCGTTGAATGGGCAGACCAAACTGCCGAGCTGCTTAAGCAGGGGAAATTTGATGAGCTGGATATTGAGCATTTGATTGAAGAGGTCGAAGACTTGGGCAACAGCGAGAGGAAAGCACTGCGAAGTCAACTCACGCGGCTACTCATGCACCTACTGAAATGGCAGTATCAGTCAGATAAACGTTCCGGTAGTTGGCGCGGATCTATCCGTGAGTCTAGAAAGCAGATCAGAAGACTAGTACGGGACTATCCATCGCTGAAAAACCACCTGATAGAGAAGTTCGACCTCTGTTACCAAGACGCGGCTGAAGATGCAGCCGACGAGACTGGACTTCCCCTAGAGACTTTTCCACCTGAATGCCCGTACACAGCGGAGCAGACGCTCAACAGTGAGTTCTTGCCGGAAGATTAGGACTGGTCGGTGGAATTGCGATCGGGTGCATCGGAGTGGAGAGCTAGGGGCGTGTGATGTTGTATCCGAAAGCTTTGGCAGACGTTAAAAACGCAGTTACCATTTTTGTATCACCATAGGCTTGCGCCTGCTTAGTAGCTGCAACAAAGTCCTTGGCGGCGAGTTGAGGACGATTCATGTCTACGTGACGTGTTACAGCTCGTTGCCAGATCAAATGGTGCCGATACTCGATTGGAGAGTGCTCAATTGCCATCGTCAAAGCATCATCGCAGTCTTGGTATTGCTTCAACTTACAATGAGCCTGTCCCTTCCTAGACCATGCTCTACTGACGGTCGGCTTAAGCTTCAGGGCTTCTGTCAAATGATAAACAACTTTATCAGGAGCCTCTTGGAAATAGAATCCTGCAGCAAGATGAGAATTTAAGACGCCAGTAGCAGCTAGACGTTTTAACTCATTTGTCTCCGAGGCATCCACAGATTGCAAGAACAATAAGATCGCATCATCATACTCTTGTACGGAGACTTTTTTCTGCGCTTGCATATAGAGCTGCAGACCAATGGGTAACTTGGTGGCTTCTTCAGCCTTGAGAGGAGCTGAAAAAAGGAGAAATGGAACTACCGCCATTGCAGCCAGAATTCTTCTTAGCATCAAAATCTCCAGGAACAAAATCACGTCAATGTCATAAGTTGTAAATAAGCATTGAGGTCATTAATGAATAATAAGGGATTCGACAATTTTGCACTAGGGTACTTTACAGGAAAACTGGTTTTTCATTTTGCGCAAATTCTGTTCACAGTCCCTGGCGTGACCCTAGGGTTAATTATGCTTGCATACGTGAACGCTTACCCTGGGAGGCAGGCATCTAAAGCGGCAAATTGGGCCAGCAATGACTTTAGATATCTTAAGAATCCAGATATCAGTATTGAAGACAAATGCAGACGAGGAAGCGTAAGCGGCGGCCACGAAAGAAATGCCCAGGAGATAATGTGCAGCCCTGCCCGACGTTGGAAGATCGTAGAAACAGAAAAAGCATACGCAATAGGCAAAGTACCACGAGAAACAAAAGATGCCATATTTCTCGAATACCTAGATAAACGGCAATGGGAAAAGAGGAATCCAGACCATCCCGGTATTCTTGAGAGCAATAAGGCCGCACCCTTACCTTCTTATGACAAAGATAAGAGACGATGGGTATTACCTATTTGAGCTTGAAGCCCTTATAGGCAATGCCAGCAACCGCACCTACAGCCCCAAGGACAGACTGAACGATCGACGATCCACCTCCTGAAGCGAGAGAGAAGGCAAGGATAGGGCTTAGAATCCCAGTCAGCATGGGAAACCACAGAGCACCCCCTACTCCACCAGCATCAAGATAGATGATACTCGCCAACCCTATAAGGATCGTCAAAAAGAACTTCACCATCGCAAATTCGAGCATCTTCATAAACCAGCCTAAAAGCGGGTCAAAGCCCTCAGATATAGACCGAGCTACAGCCAGAGGAAGAAGCATTGCTGTCAGGAAAAGAACAAGCTCAATCAGCATCTGAGCTGCACTCTGAACACCCGTAGCAAAGATTGTGAACAGATTAATTATTGCGGGACTTATAAGTGCAAACTGAACGTCCCGCAATAATTCAGGAATTGTGATTAAGGGATTGAAGTCTCCATCCGTAAAGTTATCACCAATCTCAGTCAAAATATTTCTGTAATGATCTACCCAACCCGCACCAGGGAATGATCGATTTTCTATATCAATGATCTCATTCGAATTGCTAATTGCATCCTCAATACATGCCCCACTCAACGCTTGATCAGCGGCTCGACACTCTGCCCATACGTCTGACAGAATCTTAGGCAACGCATCCGCATTCCGCGCCTCGTCAATAAGATCTATGACACCTAAGGTTGTATAAGCATTCACGCTGAGCTGGTTGAGTTCATTTCGCAGTCCGAACGCAACATCAGACATAAAGCTGACATTACCAACAAGGCCGATCATCACCAAGGGTATAACTATGCGCTGCCAAGTAAAATACCCCCACTCTCTTTGCTCCTGAACTAATTCAAGGCCAAGGAAAATAATAGAAATCACCGCAATTCCTATTGCTAACTGATTGAGAATCAGCATAAACAGGGGCAGTTGCTCCATCCACGCCTCTTCAACTGAATCGGAGATAGCTTCTTGGATTGCTATGCCCGAATTCACGAGCAACTCAATAGGACTATCAGGAACCTGTGCCACAGCTTGATGCGGCAGAAACATCAGGATCAATGCAACCAGACTCAGCAAAAGTAGATTGATAAATAACTTGCGATTGTGATAGTTACGCCACACAGCTTTTGGCTGATCAATATACTCAGAAGGCTTCACATCGAATAGTTGATCTTCTGGTATGCGAAAAAGATTCAACATTATGGAATACTCGGGGCTTGTTGGATATATCGATAATCAGGAGTACGCATTAGGCTTGATTGAACAGGTGGTGGATTGTTATTGAGGAAATCGTAGCCAAACCAAAAACCTGAAGCATCAATGAACAGAACGATCAAATACAATAGTGAGAGAATAAATATTACTTGAAACCATACAGGCATTTGATTGATATGAGAGATTGCCTGAAGTCTCTTATTTAGCCTTTGCCTGCGAAGTTCGTCCTCAGAATTTGATTCATCCTTTGAAAGTCGCTTTAACTGTTCGAGCAACTTCTCATAAGCAGGAGAGTCAGGCGAAACTCGCGACATCTCCGAAAGCAACATATCGGTGGCTCTCTCCCTATATGCTTGAGAAGATCTAGATCTCCCTAATGGGGAACTAAAGATTGATCCCTTTTTTTTATACATATTTCATCTTGTTGTGCCCCTGAAAACAGAGGCACAACAACTCCACAGAGGCTTTAACGATTACTCATCTAGAAAAGATTCAATGCACCTTTACTCGCACTCAAGCTAGCAATAGCACCTGCATTTGAATCTGAACCCTGATTCTTAATCTCCGCCAGCGAACCATCGATATTCGATAGCAGTTGATTGGTCTGAGCATCAGACTGAGCTGAGGTAATCTGCCCCGCCTTGATATCGCCCAAGATGTTGTTCTGGGCTTGGTTGAGAACCGCCTGATACTTGGCAATGTCTTGGGTGACCGTAAACTGCATCACGTCACTGAGAGCTTCTGCCTGCTTCGCATTCGTTTCACCAGTACTCTCGATGCTAGACCTTGCTGCAGTCTGGGCCTCCTGAGAGAGTGTATTTTGAGCACTCGCCTGAATAGCGGCACGTTGGAAGGACTGGCCCTGAGCCTTAGCAGCCATATTGGACATGATTCCAGTGTTGTCTTCGATCAGCCCCTGGAGGCTATCTTGACTCGCTTCAGCCGCACTCTGAAGGTCAACACTCCCCAGCTCACCGACATGCTCTTCAACGTTGCTGGCAATAGGGAGGTCTAGTTTCTCCTTGCCAAGGATGCTAGAAAACATATCTTGGGCAAAGAGCTGGGGTGTTTCAAAGCCAGTGACCGCAGTAAAAGCACCTCTAAAAATGCCGCCGCCAATGCCGCCAACTTCCTCACCAAAGCCGCTAATAACAGAACCAAAGAAGTCTTGAGCCTTGGCATTTTGCCCCACCCCCAGCGTTACAGGGATAGCGATCGCACCAATGAGCGCGAGTTTCTTAATTCGTTTCATTTGGAGTTCTCCAAAATAAGTGGACGTCCACTTACCTATTGCAAAAGCCATCGAAAGCTGTTCCTACGCCGCATCATCGGTAAAGTTGCCAGCTAACAACAGCGGGCGCTCTTCGACCTGGGGCAGGGCTTCAGGCTTGGCCTCTGCCTCATCCTCGTAGAACTTCTGCCCCGTCTTGATGGACTCCACCAGTAGCCCTGTAAACAGCTCTAAGGCTTGATACTTATCAGGGACAGCGGCAAACACTTCATCACGCTTGCGCTCCTCATCAGGGTTGTTCGCAAGCAGGGCTAACCGTTCCGGCGTGTCATAGTGGCGCACCTTCGTCTTGGCCGTATCATCGACTATCAGCCAACGAGAATAGAGATCATTGGCATTGAGCTTAAATTTCGTGTTGCCTCGGATTAACGCTTCCGGGTAGCCCAGGTATTTAACGAACGAGTTAACAGCACTGGCTTTGATGAACCCAATCATCACTATCGTCAGGTTCTGCAGGATCTGAGACCCCACAGGACTCTCACCAATGCTATCGACATCCTGGGCCGACAGAAGCACCCGAATACCTGACTTACCGCCGTTGGCCGTCAAAGTCGCAATCAACCGGGCAATGGCTTCAAACTTAAACAGAATCGGGCTTTCATCAATGAAGAAGATACTCTTGTCATGTTCGAGCGATCGCCTTAGGGCAGCAGCATAGGCTGACAGGGCCAGGACAGCAGCATCCTCTTCTGTCCCCAGATTCCGCAGGGCAAAGACAATCATCTTCGCATCCGTACGGAAACTCGATGGCTGACTAATGGCTTTACCCACTGAGCTGTTGAGCCAGTATTCAAGCCGCTGGTTGATCAGCCCCAGCGCCTTGTCAACGTCCTCCGTGTTGCCCTTAATCTCAGGTAGACGTGCCTTCGAGCAAAATGCCTTGAAGTCCCGCAGCGTTGGCATTTCTCCCCAGTCTGCTGAACCAAAACCGCCATCTAAAGCCTTTTGATAACGCGCCTGGATGCCAGGGTCTGAGAAAAACTCGTTGAGCGCCATCCCAAAGATGGTTCGCAGGTTCATCGTTAGATTTTTATCCTGACTGCCGCTATTGATCAGCAGCAGCAGGGCACCTTCTAGGAAGTCGCGGAAGCTACTAAAGCGTTGCTTTTGCTTCTCTCTGGGAAGAAATCGCCAATCAGGACACTCAAAGATGTTGTTGGACTCTTCGCCAATATCAAAGTACTCCACCTCTGGCATGAAGGCAGCATAATACTTGTAAGTGCTAGAACCATTGCCTTTCGGGTAGTCCAGGATAACGGTGGGAATACCGTGGGCTAACCCGTGGGTCAGAATGCCGCCGATGGTCACAGACTTACCCCCGCGCTGGGTTGCAAAGAACCCCATGTGCTGATGCTGCTTATACAGGTCCACATAAATCGGCGTCCCGCATTCAGCGATAAACTCATAACCGCTATATGCTGGCGTTCGAGTCCGCAGCAGCGGCGCAAGTCCCGGAACCTCACTGCTGAAGTACATGCTCCGTCTATCGGTGGGCACCTGGGCAAGCATCGTCCGCATCACCACCGGCAGGGCATCCAACCACAGCCGCCATGCCACCTGCTCCTCTCGCTCCACTTCTGCCGGGGCGCGAAACATCTTCGAGAGCTTGTCGCAGGCCATATCGAGCTGGCGTGGCGTTTTGCGATGCACGAGAAAGACAGTGGAGACGTAATAGGCCGCTTCACCATCTAGCAGGGCATCCGTGGCACCAATGGCGGCATCTTTACTCTTATCAGCGACGCGATTGACTTTATTCTTGCCATCGGCATTATTAACCTCTCGATTGGCACCCTTGGCAAGCTCTGTGGCACCCTGCAGCGCCCGCTTCTGATTGGCCGGTCGCAGCTCGGTAATCACTTCCGCGTCATGCCAGTCGTCAGCCGTCATCGCATCCCAGAGATAGCGGAGCTGCTGACGAGCGGTTGCCCAGCCGTAGGGCTTCTCCTGAAAGACTAGGACGCCGGTAAACTGGCCTTTATTGCGAATCCAACGGCGGTCAAAGTCGGGCACACCTTCTTTGAACAGGTGGCCGGTGAAGTGCTGCTGAGAGTGATACTTTTCTTCAATCCCTTCTGGAGTGAAGATGATGCGCTGGGGCAGAGCTGGCGCTTCAGATTGGTTGAACCGGCTCCATAGATCCTCCCAAAGATCATCAGCGCTCAACGGCGTCACGGCTAGCTCTAGTTGCTTCTCAAAATAAATCAACCAGTCCATGAACCCATTGGCATAGCCGTCTGCGTAGAGTTCTTCAAAAGCTTGTTGAGCTTTGAGCTGGACCTGATCGGTGCATTTATCCCAAATCCCCATCAGTTGAACGGACAGTTTGGAGTACCAGTCTTGCTGAGCCGCGACTTGGAAAGGGCTGTAGGTGCAGTAGGCTCTCAGGGTTTTGGGTTGACGAACGCCCTTATCAGAGATCTGCTGCAGCCTGTTCAGCTCAGCCTGCAGCAGATACTGCAGCTCGGGTGACGAGGCCGCAGCAATCAGTTTCTTTAGCTGATTCCTGCGGCGATCGCAATTTGACTCTGTGGTCAGCCTCAGGGTTAGGCTCTCGCCCTGAGGGGCAGCTTTGAGGCCGTCGCAGAGGTCATTGATATCTTTCTCTAGCGATTCGGGGGAAGCGAAGCTATGAATACCGCTCACTTCAAAGCCAAACACCAGTTGATAGGTGTCTGTGTTCTTTACGTTGTCACGCTTATGGAGCTGATAGGCACCAAACTCGTGATCACCCATCCGGTAATCGACGATCTCAGCGACGTTTAGGCTGTCTTCTGCGCCGAGAACCCTTCCCTTTAGTCCGGCCAGTTTCCGCCTTTTTTTTGTTTCTTTCATAGCTACTTGGACTCAAGTATCGTGGGGCAATCCGAATCAGGGTGGGGACATCGATAAACAAGCTGTAGAACTTCCAGCTCTTTTGACCGACTAGAAAGAAGTAGAACACGAAGGTCAGGGCGCACAAGATCATGGCGACCGGCCAATCTAGATTGAAAGCCCCTCTCGCCATCAGTGAGAGGATGGCACCCACAATCGTTGGAATCACCATATCTGCCGGGATTGGCCCCATAGAAGCTTTCTTCCCTAGGGCTTTCTTGACCGTGAGGGGATATTTGCTCACTATCCAAGGCCCAGAAATAGAGCCGCAAATTCACCACCACCACCGCCACCACCGCTCACAACTAGGGCAATCATTGAATCAATGACCGTGATTGAGAGGATGATTTTGAGCGGCGTCTTAGCAATCTCTAGCCACTCGCCACCCTCTTCAGACCGCATCGCGCCGAACACACGAAAGGCTGAAACCGCGATATAGATTACATAAACACCAAGCAAAACATTAAATAACAGGTTGGTTAACTCAGTCGTATCAGGAAAGGAGGTCGTAAAAAACTCCCGGCCACCATTGAGAAACTGCGCTCGGACTGGAGCAGTGGTGAGGGCAGTAAAACCAACAAAACCAAAGATCGCGGCGGTCAACCGAGCGATGTATTTGGAGAACCGACGCGCAATACGCGGGTAGGCCCACAGCAACACGACGACTGCAGAAAAGATGACATGCGGAAGGTAGAGAGGACCAAGCATTAGTTTTTCCTTTAGTGATGAAGATTGGGTTGATTTTGGACACGAGGATGGGCAATCTATCCAGGCGGCGGAATGCCGGACCCTGGCACGGATGTCACATCAGCGGGATTGCTCGACGAGCTATCGTCGTCTTCTCCTAGAGACCACAGCGAATTGACGCGCGCTCCAGGTACGACCTGTTGGACAAACTTTTGCGCCGACTGTTGCACTGACCCCAGCAAGCCACTTGCAAGCGTTCGCAGTCTTCTGAAGACCGCACGTATTGGCGTGGGTGTCGCGGGCGGTGGGACGGGTTTGTGGCGTTTGACCTGGCCGCGCTTCAGGTGAGCACCTAAAGTCTGCTTGAAGCGATAGGCTTCTGGAAACATCCGCTGCCGAAAGACGCCCATCGCAGACTTGATGATTGCAGTGACTTTATGCCGCGTCACGTTGAAGCGTTCAGCAATCTTGACGTAGGAGTATCCCAGCAGTCGCAGGACCAGCCATTTGCGGACTAAGCGGGAGAAAGATTTAAGCGCTTTGTAGATACGCTTGCGAAGGCTGCGGTTATTTTGAGCTTCAGCTATCCAGTTCAGCGGTTCGGCTGAATCTTGGCTATAGGCAGTGACAGCTTTTTCGTAAGTTCGCTGCTGTTTTGCTTCAGCCCTTTCCAGCTCTTGAATGCTGTTGGAGACCGGCCACTTGGCATAGGTATGGAACTGGACGCCTTTTGAAAAGTCAAACCGCTCAATGGCGACCAGTAGCCCCTCAAAACCAGCCTGAAGGCAATCATCAAATTCGAGATATGCATATCTCAATGACCACTGGCGAGCGATCATCGACACGAACTCATAGGAGGCAGAGAATACTCTGTCTCTCGCCCGCCGATTGTTGGCCTGGGCAGCACGAATTAATTCTAAGGGTGGGGATTTAATCATGGGCAAATCCTGCACAGATGCGTGACTGAGCGCCTAAAGTGCGCTGCAGCCAAACTTAGGAGTTTTCGTTCGTTGAATCTGAACCGCTGGAGCTAAGCGCGATAGAAGTCAGGCTCAAAACCACAAAGGCTTTCGCGGCGAAGGGGAAAAAACCCTTGGCCTCTGGAAAAGCCTCAGAAAAAAAGGATTCTGCTCCATTCGTAAATGAAGCTTGGGCAGGTTTAGCACTCGATAGGGCAGCCAGAAAGAAGACAAGGCCGATAGAGACGGCTAGCCAAGAGCAACGCTTACCGCAACAGGCAATGCCTGTCGTATGTTGTGCAGGTATCATAGAAATACTCCAGTGTGGTGTTTTCCATACTTAGGAGACCTCCCCACTACCGCTCAAGCCCGTCAAAGTTCGTTCGGTAGTGGGGTATTAACTATTCGGTTGTTCACCTGAAGAGACCTACGGCGGCTTCAGATGCGCAAATACAAACGGTGACCGTAGACGGTTAGACATAGTATTCAAAGTCTGACTAATAAAGGACCGAGGTTCTGGTAGTTGAAGACCAAAAGCGTTTCTGATATCGGATACTTTTTGGTCTAGATATAGCTCGAAGTTCAATACTCTCAAGGATTCAAATTTAGGCATTCTTCCAACTAGAAAACCTCGGTTTAGATTCCTTATATCCATCATACTGAACTTATAGGATTTGGGATATAAAAAGAATGAAGTTAATATTAATATTAGTAGGTGAATGTTACGAGTATTTAAATCTAATCCCATCGCAAATCCCACCAGGAAAGCTTCACTTTCTGAAGATCGATCTAATCCAAAGATAATATGAAGATAGTCATGCTCCCTCAGGTAAATCTGGCCTGGAAACGGCAGCGGACTATCGGGATTCTCCAGCAGCCAAACAATCCAGGGTATATCGTATGGCTTGCTCTCGCTATCCTGCAGGC
Source organism: Acaryochloris thomasi RCC1774 (assembly GCF_003231495.1). NCBI lineage: Bacteria > Bacillati > Cyanobacteriota > Cyanophyceae > Acaryochloridales > Acaryochloridaceae > Acaryochloris > Acaryochloris thomasi. Next base: position 22,498 of record NZ_PQWO01000033.1, on the reverse strand, counting down.
GATAGGCTTCCCGTAATGTAAGATTTGCTAGTTGAGTATCCATCGATACACTCCGAGGCAATCAACACATAGAAATAGAGATAGGGAGTAGACTAGCAAGCTCTTATCTTTATCCAAAAAGCTAGCTAAAACGAGCTGTGATGAACTCATTGCTAATAGCAAAAAACCGTACTTACTAGACGCTATATTTGAAGCAAGTAAAATACCACCTATAACTACAAACAAGCTGCTCGAAAACTTTAGCCTTCTTAACAAAATCTGCAGCCTAGCTTCTTCGCAACGGCGATTAATTTCGTGCTCCAGTACAGAAGCGACTCGATAGCCTGACTCATGCATCCGATACCTCCCAATTTTCGACGGCAAGCAATGCCTCTTGAACTAATGGATCGCCTTCTGGCTGATGAAGAAAAAAGTCGTAAGATCTAGCCAGCAGGTCAAGGTAGATTTTGCTGGCAAACCCCAGAACGACGATTTTCATGCGTTTCTGGAAGGAACTCTCAATCAGCTTTACCAACGCTTCACACTCTTTTGAAGAAAACCGCCCTGGAAAGCTCTTAAGTATTGCTGTACATGAACCCAGCTCTTCCTTAGACTCTTGCTCTAGCACTTCGATCCGATGCTCATTTGAAACCGCAAGTGTATCGATATATTTCCCCAGCGCATTCAACCAAAGGGTTATATCCGCAACGCTCAACGTTCCGAGTTGCTGCCTTAAACTCCCTGTAAGACCGCTATACATCGATCCCGCATTCCAAAACACCATTGACGTTGGGGAATCACGGACGCTAGAGAAGTCCACACGAATATCTTGCTCATTCGCCAGCTCGATTGATTTTTGCCGGATTTGCTCCGTCCGAGTTTCAAGCCAACAGGCTGCTTGATGGCGAGTGATCAAGTCATCGCCACAGACATGGACTAGCTCCTGATATTGAGTATCAACGTACTCAGTCAAATCGGAGTAAATATCAGAGGCACCCGATGTCGTCAGCCATTGCTGTAACTGAGCAGATCCTGCATTAATCGAATCTAGAAATTCCGATGGTGTCGGTTGCGTTATTTGAGGAGATTCTGCAAGCATAACTAGCCTCCGGTTCTTACTACTTCGACTTCAACGCGCTGGTTGCGGGCATCGGCTGGATCAACACCCGGCAGTGGCGAACTGCTACCGACACGCTTGACAATCAAATCGCCTGAGAACTTTTTGCCTTTAAGATACTGAGCAACAGATTCCACACGACCTTTGCTCAAGACTTCATTGCGCTCGGGGCTTCCAGTTGCGGAGGTATGCCCCGTAATCTGAATTGCGGTATTTCCACCGAATCCCTTAGCCGTCTCCATCACGGTATCTAAGGTCGCTTTGTCTTCTGGATCTAACAGAACACTGGAGAGGTCAAATCGAATATCCTCAGAGATCTTTCCAATATTAGTGACGGGCTGGGCCTTAGGTGGGCTTGGTGGGGCCTGTGGTGGATTCGGGCGTATTCCACTTAGCTGCTGGTCGAGCGCGGTGCTGTTGGCGATCGCAAGATCCAAAAACTTGCCGGTGTACAAACGCTCGGGTTGCTCTGGCAGTTGATTGAGTCGGCCAGAGGCTTTGAGGATGCTGCCGGTGTATCGAATCTTGGGAACGATTTGATTGCCATTGAGCCAGTCGTTCGCTTCACGGGCATTGAAGAAATGAATGCCGTTGAGCAGCGTTAGAGCCTCTGGCCCAGAGACCTTCGCCTCTTTGGCGATCTGTTGCTTGAGTGCGGTCGCATCCAGACGAGAACCATCGATCCGGCCATAATAAGCAGCCAAGACCTGACTCAGCGCCTCAGGTTGGCGTTTAATAAAGTAATTGGAAGCCACCAGCACATCAATAATCGCCTCCGGCACATCAGCACTGCTCAAGACAACCTTATGACCGCTCTTCTCTGCCTGAGAGACGAATGGCTCCCACAATACGGCGATCGCGATGTTCTGGCTCGGGTCTTGCAATAGCTTGTAAGCTTCGGAGGCATCCGCCACGGGGATCAAGTTGAATTGCTCTAGGCGGAAGCTAGGGAATTTATTGGCGAGCAGGAGCGCTAGATATTCGCTAGGGGTATCAGCGGCATATACGATGGAGTACTGCTGGCCCGACTGAGCAGCTAGCTTCACTTCCTCAGCCAAAGCATCCATGTCCTTGAGCAAGGGAAACTTCTTGGTGTTGAGAACGACCGCATCTGCGCCTTGGGTATAGTCCCACATGGCCACAATCTTGCCTTCAGGACGATGACGGAGGACTTGATCAAGAGTGGTCACAATCAGGTCCGCTTCGCCAGTGGAAAGCTTCTGGGCACGAGAGGCTTGATCAAAGTCATCAGCATACTTGACATCAATGCCTTGGGATTGAAGTGAATCTTGAAACTCTGGCGATCTGAGAGTGCTATAGCCCACGAAGGTATCGCCTAACGCGACTAGTTCAGTAGAACCCTGCGCTACTGAGGAGGGGATATTGCGGGCACCCAGAATCAAACCAGACCCAAGCAGTAGAATTCCGAAGAGACCACTGCCGACGACCACCTTTCTGCGGCCCAGCTTCTGCCAAATCAAGGTCAGGCGTTCGTTTGAAAAAACGCTCGAACGAACTCGACCGATTACCCCTGAAGGAGATTCTTGGTCTATTTTCATAGGTACATGCTCGACGAGAGGAGTCTGACACATGAAACAGAGGGTCCGCTCATCGCGGGTAAAGGTTTTGTCAGATCCACACTTAGGACAGACTTTCGGGGCAATTAGTAGTTGGTTAGACATCATTTACCTCGGCTTAGGGTTGCCAGTCGCGCATACGGACTTTCGTGAGGCCCGGTGGGTAGTTCTCGCAGTACTTGCCGCAGGTATCTACTGTCTGAGATAACTGCAACTTGACGGGCGTTTGTTCGACAGAAGGACGTTGAGAGGGTTGATTAACAGCGTTTTCTGCTACGGCTATTGCAACGCCAGTACAAAAGGACAGGGGGAAGGTTAAAAGAAAAAGAGAAGTGAGTTTCGGCATCAGTGCCTCCGATAAATAAGGGTTCGTTGAAGAGCGAACTAAAGAAGGGAATAAGGGGGAGCAAGCGGGGGTCGCCCCCCAAAAACTTCCGACAGCACCGATACCAAGTGAATGATCAGCTATCGGAATATCCAGAAATCCAGCAGCACTGCAGAAGCTGGCAATGATGTGGGTAATATGAAAAGGATCCTTGAAGCGTGGCTTAGCTTTGCTATCCGGGCTTCTTGGGTGTCACCCCATCACTGACCAGACTTTCTGACGGCGAGGACAGTGGTGGGGTTAATTTATTCAGTTGTCGGTCTACAGTCTCCCTATGGCGGCTTGAGTACAGAACAGATAGTTCCAAGCATTGGGGTGCGTTTAGTCAGCAATCGGCAAGTATGTCGTACTGCACTACAGTAAATCATCACATCATAGAAAACTTAAAGATTACAGGGGATAAAGGGATCAGCAACTCTCAGATCAACAAAAGGTATTCATCAAGGCAAAGAACAAATAGACTATAGTGATTCACTACTTGCCTACTAGTAATTGACGAGTGATCTACTTTTACTACAGAATGAATAAATTATCAACAACTGATTCAAAAGTCATCCAATTAGGTGATAAACATATATGAGGACTTGTGGAATGGGTAATGTGGCTACAGATAAACCAAAAATCCAAGGTAATGTTCATGAAGATATCGCTAGGCTGTTCCATGAGTTAGCTGCAAACAGTAAATCAAAATCTGCATTTCTAGAGGAGCACTTGGCCGCGAGCCTTGGAAAAATACACATTGAGTTGACTCAAGAAGAAGTGAGCGAACTCAGTGAAATAGCAGAAAGCAATAGAAGAACGATGGAACAACAGGCGGCTGTAATCATCTCTGACTACTTAAAAAATTTGAAGAAAAAGTAATCGCTCACTCCTAAGCTACTAAAGCCAGAAGCGAAATTCACTGGCTGCCCTCAGAGAAGTGCTACGAGTTTTGAATACTCTTTCGTCTACGAAAATATATCTAGACCTAGACTGATAACGCTACAGCAGAACTAGAAGTAGCGCACACATCACATACATAAGTTCTGGTTAAATGGTACAGGAGTTGCTAAAACAATGGAATCAAATAACGATACTTCTTTATAAAATAATTTGATTTCAAAATATCATTTATTCATTCCGAGCTTACTGCTTACGCCAAAAACCTTTCAGAGTAAAGCTTTCAGTACACAAAGTTTTATATTTAACAACGGATCGGATTAGGATCAATCAAACTGACTTGACTTAGAGGCTGAATCCTTCATTGTATTCAAAGTACCAAAGGTAAACGTTGCCGCTATCTCAGCGTATGGACGCCAGCCCTCAAAGGTTTCAACCCAGTACTCTCCCTCATGCCACTCCGAATCAGAGACAATCTGAAACTGCATTGCAAGATCGAACCATTGCCTAAATACCTCATCATCACTCAACAGGGAGAGGGTCCTACCGAGATGGGGGTCAAGGCAAGAATCGGATACATGATGCCTAGATAGCAGTGAGTCGGAGTGAAGTACCCCCTCCTTTTGTTTTAATACTGGAAAATTCTCTGGACCATCAGAGGTGCGAAACTCCAATGGAAGTTGGATAACTTTTGGCTCAGAACTCTCTCTGGCAGACTGCTGAAGCTTCCTCTGAAACCTTTCTGGGAGCGATAGCCGTAGCTGTTGCCAGTTTTGGATATTGCTGACGCTTGGCTCATTAGATAAATCTCCCCCCGGACCCCCCTCTTTTGGAAGAGTTGTGACTTCCAGCGCCGCTTGATCTGCCCTTTGGCCTTTAAGGGCCAGGGCAGTCGCAGCTAATTGTTGAGTTAGTAGTACAAACCCTACATATATAAGGAGTTGTGTAAGAGTCCCTATCCATAGGAATTTAAGCAGTTGGCTAACGCCTCCATCTCTATTTTTACTCTGAGGTTGTGTAATATCTTGCTGTGGCTGAGGTTGAGGGATTTCTGGGGGGGCTTGTAATTTGAAATGATTTGGATGCCAAAGAGATTTGTTCCGATAGAGCGTCTGCTTGCTGACATGGCCGATTAAGATAATGGCTTCGGCGCGATCGCAAATGCCTTTCGGTAGACCTGAAGATGACTGAAGTTGCTCTACAGCCTGGTTGATGCGGTGTCGAGCAGCGTCTCGTTTAGATTGATGGTAACCAAAGTCGGCAGGGGCGGTTTCTCGACTGTGATAATGGGTCTCTCGTTGGGGAGCAGAACCATTGGGCCAATAAAACTTCATTGCCCAATGAGCCACATCACGGCTGCGCTGACGGAGATCTTTGATGTGGTTGCTGTATTCATTAAAACCTGGCATCTGGGAAGCTGTTTGCTCAATGTACTCTGCGATCTGTTCTGCAGAATCCATCCCTTTGAATACTCGGGCTTCGCAAGCAAGGGCTTTGAACTTGGCGTTCGATTGACCGGGGCCAGTCCAGCCTTGGCCCTTCTCTTGGTCAATATGAGACTGCCAGCTACTGATAGATTTGGGATGGTAATGACGACGCAGTTGGTAAGCTTCTTGGGCATGGATGATGGAGTGCTGCAGCAGGGTAAAGTCCTGCAGGGATGCTGCTTGCTCAAAGGCTTCGAGCCACTGGGCAAGGGTCCAAGGAAGTGGGTTGAGGTCCGAGTCGAGGGGGTAGAAGCCGCTGTTGGGCTGCATAGGTAAACGGATGCCAGCGAAGAGGCTATATCCCTTTCCTTTGGGCACATATTTCTTGGGGTTGGGGTATAGCTCACATTGGCCCCCATACAGCTTGATACCTATCGCTTCAAGGTGGAGCTTGACACAGATTGAGAACCAAAAGCTGCTGACAGGCTGAGGGATTGGTAGGTAGAGATGAAGACCACCACTATAACTACTTTGACAGGTCAGTATCCTGGCAATGCCAACCCCCTCAAGGGCATGTCGAATGCGAGGAAGCCAGTTTTCGTTGGTAATGGGGTGATAGTCAGAACCGTGGTCTATGTCGATGACGAGCCATCTTGTTTGACTTCCGGGGCGAATGCCCACCAAGCTCTCCGCATCTTGGTGCAGTTGCTCCATTTCAATTGGTGTCAGGGGAAACTGATGGATGGTCTCCCACTGGGGGGAGGCTTGGGAGTCAGGTGCACTGGCATAAATCCATTTCCAGCCGTTCGGAAACAGATGGGCCAGATGTTGACCTGTCTCACTCTTCGGAAGGGGATCCTGAGGTCGTTGTCGTTTGGAAGATTGTCGCTGATTGCGACGACGAGGCTCCTGGGGGTAACTTGGCTCTGCTGAGGCCCTCATAGGAAGCCTCCAAGAGGGAAAGATGCGTATCCGCCTATCCCTTGGGAAGGATCGCTTATTTCGATAGATCTGCAGTCAAATCCTCCTAGCTGCCCCAACCATCCTGGGCAATAGGAATCTTGACTACTCCTGAAATCCTGAAATTTCACTAGTAGTATTCCTGTAAAGATTTTTAAACCTCAACAGGGTGTTAGAGAATTTTTGCAGAAAAAAAGGTTGCAAAAACCCCTAAGATGCTTATAGAATCAAAACATCTCATCTCGGGTGACCAAAAACGAAGATCGCCAAATCCAAGCGTTTCGGTCCCCAACCCTATTAAGTTATTCGACAGCAACTCCCCGGCTTCGGCTGGGGGTTTTGCTTTGGATATCAATTAATTCATGTTGTAAGCCTCCGTTCGTGAGTGATTAGAGCCAAAATACCCTAAAACCCTTGATCGATCAAGGATACAGGGATTGAATGTGTGGATTGTTGCCTGAGCTGGGCTTCAAATACCTAACACTTTGCCCTGGCTGGTATTCAAAAACCAAACGGAGCTGCGTCAAACAGTTGGAAGGCGTTCGTCGGACAGTTTCTCAAGCGACGTTACAGGGATCATAATACGATAGCCCTAGATTTTCAAAGGATCTCGGTATGATCAAATATTATTCATCAACATAAAAATCATCTCCCAGTTCATTCCTGAGCAGAAACATGGGTGATACGTCCAGGATGGTTGAGATTGCATCTAGCTCATAGTCTTTGAGGCCACGCTCTTGGCGTTCTATCTCGGAGATGTCAGATTGGCTGAGGTAAATTCCATAATCTACTTCGAGAGCAGCAGAGAGTTCAGCTTGTGTCATCTTGAGCTGCCGTATTGACTTAATTCTAGGGCCGCAAATATTTGAATCCAATCATAGACCTCCACAGCATATGCACCTGGAGATCTACTCCTTCTTGCCTTTGGGATGTAGACGATAATCGGCTAATTATGCACTTTTATTGATTAATCTCAGTTGTCGCGGTTGAGATTTAGGCGTTCAACGCTTCTGGACAGATTGCTGAGTAACGCTCCAGGCAGTGATTGCATCGGTGCAGCGTTGTGGATTAGGCTCAGCGCAATAACACTTGCACTGCAATTCATCAAAGAGCAGAAATAATGAAGGGTCAGGTAGATTTAGAACTATGACATTATCATCTGCATCGGTAGAAGCAGTGACACAATTGGATACAACGTTCCGCAAGGTTTCAAGGTGCATATCCTCACCGTATGGGGTATACCACATCAATGCACTTTTAGCTTGTTGTGGCATTCTGGGTAGCCATTCGGTTGGCTCTGAAGGGAACACAAGAAGTAAAGCAATTTCATTTGGTAGCAAGGATTGGAATTTTTGAGACGAATGACTACCACAATAAAGTTTGTGGTGTTTGCCTAGCGACCAGATTTCTCCACTGGCAACCTTTTTAAGCTTATTTAGAACAGGCTCAGGCTCAGGTTCAACTATGGGCTTTTTTTTCTTTCTTTGGCGACCTAAAGGAGTACCAGCAGACTGACCGATTCTCTTAGTTTGAACGGTGTAAGTTGTACCTCCTCTTCTTGCAAAACGAGATTCAGGCGCGGCATCAAGATCCTCTAGACTTGAAGCAGACCCCTCATTAGACATTTCATCTCGCACATTTCGGACAAACGTGTGGCTCACATTACTACGAGAAGCAATCTCGTTGTTGCTCCACTTGTGCCACTCTGGATCATTTAGCAATGTCTCTACTGCGCGTCGCTTATCAGCATTTGATCGTCTAAGGCCATGCGTCGCATTAGCTCCAACACAATAGAGAACTGCATCCCTCCTGGTACCGGACCTAACCTCAGCGGCAATGGTTTCCTTACAAGCCTCTATATGTGCCTGAACACGATGAAAGCCATCTGCTAGCCAATAGCTTTCACCGTCATAGAACAGGGTAATAGGTGGAAATTCGTCTCCATCTGATATGCTTTCGGCATATGAATGTACAGTTCCTTCATCTAGACGCGCGCGGGGCTGTGTTCCCCCATCCCTACGGATTTTCTGAATTTCTACATCTTCTACTGTCTTATGACGACTGGGGCTGCTTTGCTTTTTCAGAGATTTGTTGATTGCCATGAGACCTTAAACGTATGACCACTATCGGATAATACGCTATTTCCCAAAGTGACAAACGCACTCAACACAATGGCTTCAGAGGCTTAAGTCAAGACTCCGCAGAAACGCTATCTAGAAACGTTTCTAGATAGCGTTTCTAGATAGCTTAATCACCTGATGTAAAGCTGAACCGATTTGCTCCCCACGAGATCGAAAATTGGTGACGCATTGCTTCCTACGAAGCAATGCGTCACCTCTCTAAATAACAATGAGTGGAAGGCTATCTGTCTAGTTGCCCGATATTTGAGACATCTATTGGATATTCACGTCCATTACGGAAAGCAATTCTGTTCACAGACTGCCGAGTTTGTATAAGTGGATTAATCTCATTTGATTCTTGAAGCTTCAATCTCAGCTTCCGCACATACGTGTGACTAACCCCGCATCTTCTTGCAATCTCATGATTACTCCACTGGCTCCACTCAGAGTCACTGAGAAGAGTCTCAACACCGTTGCGCTTATCAGCATTTGCTCGCTTAAAGCCGTTGTCAATATTAGCAGCTATGGCATATAGAATCGCATCACGCTTACTACCATACGCAACTCTGCAAGAAATCTTAGTGTGATTCACCAATTTCGCTGCTTGGTATCGATGAAAACCATCTACAAGCCAGTATCGAAACCCATCACAAAAAACAAGCACAGGTGCCATTTCTCCCTCATTTATCTTTGCAGCATAAGTACTGACAGTCTGCCGACAAATTTCTGAGCGACTCTGCACCTGCTCAGATACCTGGATATCAGACAGCTTTAAATCTTTATCTTTCCAGATACATAAGGGAAGGCTATTCATTTCCATAGCTTTGAGGTGAAATTTGGTTAATTTTTCAGTCACCGACAAAACCAACACCCAAGCAATGTTAGTTTGTATGTTTTATAGCATGAGCATGTGATCATCACAAATATTGGGGACCAAGGCTATGCTTTTCGCCGATAGTGCCATACTCTAAATGTATGTTTTAAGGTTAGAATTCAGTTTTACGGATGTTGTGACGTTTATCCTGTTGCAGGACTGGAGGGTTGATGAATCTGGAGCAAGCCCTTACTTCCATAAACAAAATCTCTCAAGCAAGGCGCGGTAAGGAGCTGACACCTGGAGAGAGAATTGCTGTGTTGGCTGCCTGGGAAAAAATAGGGTACGAGGAAGCGATAAAGCTTTATAGAGAAAACTTCAGCCCAAACTACATCAGCTGCAGAGCTGGGCCAGGGGTCTGGAAGCTTCTATCAAAAGAGTTTGGATGTCGTGTTACAAAAACGCATCTGAAAACTGTCTTAGAAAATATGCTTCAGGATACTTCCCTTACAGAACAGATTCAAGCGAATTCAGCAAATCCTGACTCTGTTCCTATACTTTTCGGTGTTCCTCCTGATACTGGAAACTTCGTTGGTTATCGCAGCCAAGTTCAGCACTGTATTAGACTTCTTCGGGATCACAGAAATATTTTTATTGATGGCCCTCAGGGCATTGGGAAAACAGCTCTGGCTGCTCGTATTGTTGAACGAGTTATGTCAAAGACAAACGAATCAATTGAGATCTGCATTTGGAAATCGATTCGCTACGGCCCTTTACTTGATGAACTCCTTGCAGACCTAGCTGATATGCTAGGCATACCTTTTGGAACAGGTAGCAGCGTCAACAAATTGCAAAACTTACTCATTCGTTTTTTCAGAAAGCATCGCTGTTTATTGGTTCTTGATGGTGCTGAGATTCTGCAACAGGATCAACAACAATCGGCTTGGGACTATTACAGTGAGCCTTATACAGACTATGGCCCTTTCTTCAGACGACTTGTCAACGATCAGGGTAATAGTTCTTTAATTGTTACCAGTCGTACCCGATTCCTTGACTGGTCAGACCTTCATGAATCAGGAAATGCTGCTGAGATTATTCGTTTAGAAGGTTTAGCTCAAGATGATGCTGAAACTATTTTTGAAGAGCAGAGCTTGAAAGACAGACATTGTTGGCCCGCACTTATTAATAAATATCATGGCAACCCTTTGATGTTAAAGGTCATAGCGAAAAGGGTTAGAACAATCTACGGAGGGAGTACAGCAGATTTTCTAAGAGTTCAATCGACGATAATTGCTGATCCGCTCTTGCTAACTTTAAATCATGAGTTTTCGCCATCCAGCTCAATGTCAGAATTTGAGTGCTTTGCGATGAAGATACTGGCAGATTTGATGAAAGAGCACGATTCAGTGAGCTACGAAGAAATCTTACAGAACATTGAAAGTCACAGCCTGTTCCGCTCTACAGATGGCTTGCTTCGTACAGTTAGTTCTCTAGTCAACCGTTCTCTTATCGAGGAGACCAAGGTAGAGAGGAAAAGCAAGTTTAGACTCAGCTCAGTCATTAGAAAGTACATTGAACAAGACCCTCAAGGCTTTGTTGGGCAAAAGGTTCAATCAGTTGCATGACGAATCCAGCTACCTGCTTCTGTGTCAATCCATCCTGTGAACGTCGAGAAAACTTTTTTGAAGCAGAGCATTGTCAATCATGTGGTTCCCCACTGAAGATAAACAGTCGATACAAACTTATTGCCTCTCTTACTGAATTGTCAGTGCCGAGACCTACTGAAGTTTTTGAAGCTCAATGTGATAGTGGAGAAATTAAGGTCGTTAAAACTCTATTTCGGGATGATGAGCCATATTTCAGTATGTTCGAGCGCGAAGTCTCAGCACTTCGATCCTTCTCTCATCCAGCAATCCCTAAGCTCTTGGTTAGTGATCAGTTCATAGTGAATTTGCCCGGTAAATACAAGGTCTATGGATTTGCGATGGAGAAAATACCGGGCGAAACATTGCAGAAGCAGCTCGATAGCAAACGACCTATCCCATCAGCTTTAGGACTCGACTATCTCAAGCAACTATCCACAGTTCTTCATTACATTCACCAACACAAACTGTTTCACAGAGATATAAAACCGTCAAATATTATCTTGAAGGAAGATGGACAGCTTGCCTTGATTGATTTTGGTGGCGTACGATCATCTATAAGCCATACCTATCTTGCTAAAGTTGCATCAGGCGATGTAACTAGGCTATCCAGCAGTGGATATACACCTCCAGAACAAGAAAGCGGAAGTGCTATTCCGCAGTCGGATATCTTTGCCCTTGGACGAACAGTGATTTACTTATTAACGGGTCGGGAACCGTTTGAGTTGCCGATTGATGAAAAGACAGGCCAATTACTCTGGAGAGAACACGCCAAAAAGCTCGATCCGAGGCTAGCAAACCTGCTGGATCGAATGACGGCTCTGGCACCTGGAGATCGCCCTACCAATACAAATGAGGTACTGGAATCTACTGAAAGACTGCTTCATAGACCCAACATTGAACCAAAGTTGAAGATCAAGATCTGGATGATTCCTGTTGCCCTTGCGATCGCTATGGCCTCATTCGGCTTATATCGAGCTGGCCGTCGTGTCGTCGCTGCTTGGCATTCCGCAAATGCACAGATACTTGAAGAAAGAGGGGAATTGACAAAAGCTCGTGATGCATTGGAAAACAGCATTAAGCTTGTGCATGCCCCTGACACCATAGAAGAGCTTGCAGAGGTTTGTACCGAATTAAAGGATTATGACTGCAGCATTAAGGCATATCGAGAATCCATTCGTCTTGATCCCACATGGGAACGTTGGTTTGAACTTGGAGTATTCTATGATCTGCGAGAGGAAAGAAAAGACGCTGCTTTAGCTTATGCAAGTGCGATCGCACTTGCACCCAATGAATCAACGGAGGCTTACAACAATTTATCTCGTATAGAAATACTGGAGGGGAAGGCCAAAAAAGCCACAGAGCTTACACGCATAGCACTGACGCATTCAAATTCGTCTGAAACAGAATCAAACTTACAGAAGAACCTAGGATGGGCGCTACTACAGCAGGGGAGCTTGGATTTGTCAGAAAAGGCATTGAGTAAATCTATCGCACTAAATTCTAACAACACTGCTGCTCACTGTCTGTTGACGCAGATTCTAAATACGAAAGGGAAAGACAGTAGCGATAACGGATCTCAATGTCTAACCTTGAACTATGATCAGCCCGAAGTAAAGAAATGGAGAGAGGATTACCTCAGGTCGATTAGGTGACTAGATTGAACATTCATTATTCAGTACATATCTTTCTTTTTCAAAATTAGTTAATATATTCTTTGATGAAATATATAAAATATGATGGCGACAGGCATTTTACCTCTCCCTCCTGGTGACGATGGACTTCCTATTATTGGTGACACGCTCAGACTGTTATTTGATCCTAATCTTATTGCAAATAAGATAAAAAAATATGGACCTATATTCAGGATCAAGTATATAGGTTATGATGCGCCACAAGTAATAATGATTGGAGAAGAAGCGAACAAGTTTATACTATCTAATGAGAACAAGTACTTTGAGAGCTATTTACCTAGTAGTATAAGAAGGCTTTTTGGTGAAGATGTGGTTGCTATTCAGTCGGGAAATATTCATCAAAGCCGAAGAAAAATATTGGCAGATGCTTTCAAGCCACGGGCATTGAGAAAATATACTTTTGGCATAACTAAAATCACTAATAAATATCTCAAAGAATGGGAAAACAAAAAGAGTTTTAGGTTATATGATCAGCTTGACAGCTATACATTTGACGTTGCTTCAAAGCTACTTATTGGTATCGATAGCGCATCCAGTACTGACTTAAAGAAAAGATTCTCTGTCTGGGAAAAAGGCGTTTTTTCTCTTCCAATCATGATCCCTGGAAGCAGCTATTATAAGGGATTGAATAGTATGAAGGAATCACTTGCATTAATAGAAAAAATAATAAAATCTAGGATGGATAATGGGCCATCGAATATGAACGACATTTTAGATATCTTACTGTCGAGCATAGACGAATCTGGAAACCCCCTGAAGATTGATGAAGTGAAGCATCAGATCTTAACGATTCTCTTGGCTGGTCATGGTACGCTATCCTCTTCTCTATCTTCATTTTGCATGCTACTTGGCCGTGATGAAGCAACAAAGTTGAAATGCAGAGAAGAGATATATCGACTTAAGCTTAATGAAAATATAGACTATGATTCTCTGAAGAGCGCTGTTTATTTAGGACAGGTATTAAAAGAAGTACTTAGAATAAACCCTCCTGTCGGTGGAGCATCTAGAAAAGTGGTTCAGGACTGTGAATTTAGTGGATACCGGCTTCCAAAAGGTTGGTATGTTTCTTATTCAATTACTGCTTCTCATGACAACAAGAAAGTTTACCCAAATAATACCCAGTTCAATCCTAGTCGTTTTTCAAAAAGCTCTGACAAGAAGATAGATCAGAGTTATTCATGGATACCTTACGGAGGAGGTGTAAGGGAATGCTTAGGTAAGGAGTTTGCCAACCTTGAAATGAAAATTTTCGCTATTTGCCTACTAAGTCAATATGATTGGAAGCTAGAGCAGACCGGAAATATTAAGATGGGTTCCATACCATTCCTATACCCTAAAGATGGATTGCCTATTAAATTTTGGAAAACTTGAATATGTCTATGTTAAAGCAATTGAGCTTAGTGGCTTTGATGTACGGCTTTCTTCTCAGTACGGGCAATACCGTAAATGCCCAAATCGTTCCTGACAGAAGTTTGCCTACGAAATCGGTAGTCAATGTGAATGGCAATACTTCAACGATAACTCAAGGTACACGGCAGGACAAGAATGTATTTCACAGCTTTGAAAGCTTCAGCATACCGAATGGTCAAACAGCAAGGTTTCAAACTAGTCCTGAAGTTAATAATATTTTCAGTCGTGTAACTGGTGTAAATATTTCTCAAATAAATGGCTTGCTAGGGTCTTCAGGAAGTGCAAATTTGTATTTTTTAAACTCAAATGGTGTAGTATTTGGGCGCGGAGCATCAATAGATATAGGTGGATCTTTTCTTGCCTCTACTTCAGATAGAATAGATTTTCCAAATGGTTTGTCTTTTAATAGTTTAGGTTCAGTGGAAATTGGAAAACTCAGTGTTCAAAATCCAATTAGCCTATCATTTAGAAATGCAAGTGATATTGAAGTTCGTAGCGATGGTCATGATTTAAGAACTGTACCGATGATTAATGCACCTATAGGTTTGGGTGAGAGCAATACAGGCCTTCGTTCTTCGGATGGACAATCGATATCTCTTTTAGGTGGCAATGTTTTATTTGACGCTGGAGTACTTACAGCTCCTTCTGGAAATATAAACATCGCCAGTGTAAAAGATGGAATTATCGGCCTAAATGGACAAGGATTTGAGGGTTTTGACTTTAGCAACGTTCAGTCTTTCGGTGATGCTTCTTTTAGAAATACCTCCCTTATTGATGCTACAGGCATAGCAGACCAAAGTATATCTATATCTGCAAAAGATATAAACATTTCTGACAACTCCTTAGTTATCAGTGGAAATATTGGAGAGAATAGTACCAGTAGTATTTCTCTAAATGCTCAAAATTCATTTTCAATTAGCAATATTGAAAATCCTCTAAATTTACTGCGTTTTGTCAATGAAGATTTTTATATTTTTGGCGGGGTAGTTTCTGTTGGCTTTTCTACAGGAAGTGGCCCTGATATAAATATAAGTGCAAAGAGTATAGATATTGAGAATGCTGGTGTTATTTCATCTGTTACATTCGGTCCTGGAGAAGGCGGAAGCATTGGGATTGATGTCGAAGATAGTATCGAAGTTTCCACAACAGAAATATTTCCAGATATTCTTGGTAACGGCTTTACACCAAGCGCAATCATCGCTGCTACGGTTGGTGGCTTGGGTGGTGATATTGATATTAGTACCAGTGATCTAAAAGTCTTAGGAGGAGGCAACATTGCAACTCAAGTAGCGAGTGCTTCTAGAGGAGGAGATATTACTATTAATGCAGAGAACGTTGTTGTCTCAGGTGGATTAATTATTGATCCAGAGACGAATACCGTTGTTGGCAGTAGCATAGGTGGATTTTCTGCTGCTAGCGGTAATTTAGGGGATGTAGAATTAAATACTGAAACGCTACAGTTAATTGATGGTGGACGCATCACTTCAGTCCCTGGCTCCGTTGGCAATAGCGGATCTATATTTGTCTTAGCAACCGATTCCATCGAAATTGGAGGAGAGGTTTCTGGCTCTGAAGGAGGAATAAATTCCAGCAGTACAATCAATGCTGCAATTGAACGCTTTAATCCTTTTCTTCAAGATTTCTTTGCTCTGCCTCCAGTACCAGTTGGAGACGCTGGAACCGTATCACTCGAAACAAACTCCTTAAAAGTATTTGATGGAGGTTCCATAGCGGTAACAAATGAAGGCACAGGTGTAGGGGGTGAAATATTTGTACAGGCTTCATCTATTAACTTGGAGCAACAATCATCCATTGCTGCTATAGCCGCTTCTGGAAGAGGAGGTAACATAAATGTCAATGCTGAATTAACTCAGCTTAGTGGTGCAAGTCAGATATCTTCGACTGCTTCAGGTTTTGGAGCTGGTGGTAATATATTCCTGAATTCCGATATTCTCATTATTGAAGACAGTTTTATTTCGGCTGATGCCGAACAAGCCAGTGGTGGAAGCATCATTATTGATTCTGATGTTATCTTCAAAACTCCCTCATCAATCATCTCAGCTTCTTCTCAGCTTGGGGCACCCTTCAACGGTATTGTGTCTATAACCACACCCAACGTTGATCTACTGAGGGCCGCTACAGATGTGGAACTCCCTCCAGATGTTCCGAAGATTGCAGTAGTCTGCAATAGAACGGGTGAAGAAAGTGAGTTGACTATGGCTGGTTCGGCTGGCTTACCAGTCGCCAGTACGGACTATACTGACAGCAGGCTAAAATTCTACGAACAAGGAAAACCAGCCGATAAGCCTTTAATGATCACAGATCCAGTGACGGGTGAGAAGGAAGAATTCAAACGCTTTGTGGGCTGGAAGCTCAACCCAGATGGCAAAACAGTCCGATTGGTGTCAGATCCAAATGAGGCTATTCAGTTCCAAGCTGCTCGTACAGCTTGCCTCAAAAATCCAATAACGTCATGACTAGTGTGCTTCAATGTCAGCAAAATCAACATTTGGGCCGTTATTTGTCTCTGTTTCGGTGGTTTTGTGTGTTCCTCTTTGCTCTGTTGCTCAAGAAGCTCCTCAAATCCCGGATATTAGACCCCCAGAGCAACCACAAGATCGCCAAATTCCAGAATTTGAAGTTGTACCGGATGTCCCTATTCAAGTCGTTCCACCAGAGTTTCCAGAGAACCAGCTTACGATTCCCTTCACGCTCACTATTGATAAGTTTGTTGTCCGAGGAAACTCAGTGATTGCTGAGGAAGAAGTTCAAGCTGTTTTAGAGCCATTTAGAAATAAGCCTCTTTCAAACAACGATCTGCGCGCAGTAGAATCAGCGATCGGCGAACTGTATGCCGAGAACGGATACATTACGACATTTGCCTACTTGAGGTTGTCAGACAATGCAGAACTCAATCTTGAAGGAGCAACAGTCGCCGTCACAATAGCTGAAGGTCGTTTAGAAAAGATAAACGTCAAATCCTCACGTCTATCGACTTATATCAAAAGACGGCTCAAAGCAGATGTAAAGGGCGTTGTGCAGGAGCAACAGCTTCAAAAGTCGTTGAGATTTTTGCTCAACGATCCAAGGATCGACACAATTAGCGTCACATTTTCTGAAGGTAGCGAGTACGGCGCATCAACGCTCAATGTCGATGCGAGGCTGAATAACCCAATCAATGTATCAGTTGGACTTAGCAACAACAGATCGCCTTCTGTCAGTTCATTCGAGAGGCAAGTTCAGTTTCAGCATCTGAATGTTCTTGGTTTGGGAGATGCTCTCTTCTTGGGCTATCGAAACACAAACGGAAGCGATGCTATAGGAGTTGGCTACTCTCTCCCTATTAACCGTCTAGACGGTACGGTAGATGTGTTTTACCAATTTGTCACCAGTTCCATTATTGAAGAGCCTTTCGAGCAGCTTGATATCGAAGGACGGTCTGACTTCGTACAGCTAACTTACCGTCAGCCTATCTTGCGGCGGACAACTGATAACAAAATCGAAGAAGTGGCCCTTGGCGCAAGTCTCAGCCATGAAAACAGCAGCCTCACCTCTCCTGTGATCCCATTCCCGATCTCGGAAGGGTCTGAAGATGACGGACGTACTCGGATCACGGCCATACGTTTCTTTCAGGAATGGTCCAAACGCCAGAACACATCTTCGTTTGGCCTCAGGTCACAATTCAGCTTAGGTGTAGATGTTGCGTCAACTGATAATCAGTCTTCTCCAGATGGACAGTTCTTTAAGTGGGAGGCTGGAGCTAGATGGTCTAGAAAACTCCCTCATAATCTTACGTTTAATGCTAGGGCAAATCTGCAGTTTTCAGATCGTGCTCTACTAGCGTCAGAACAGTTTGCATTTGGTGGCCCAACAACAGTTCGAGGATTTCGGCAAAACTCTGTCTTATCTGATAATGGTTTCCTCGCCTCACTTGAATTAGACATACCAGTCTATTCTGGCAAGGTCGGTAGATTTACTCTCTATCCTTTTTTCGATGTGGGCACAGGTTTTGATAATTCTGAATCTGTAATTCCTACCCCTGGAACCTTAGCATCTGTTGGTATAGGTCTGAGTTATCAACTTAACGATCGTCTAAAAGCGACTGCTGAATGGGGTATTCCTCTCATCAATCGCCCCGAAAATCGCGGTACTCTGCAAGAGGAAGGTATTCACTTATCAATTATATGGAATCCGCTTTAGCTAGACGTATAGGTCGTAACCTTCTTCTTTGTACGCTGCTACTTGTAAGTATTCAGAACGCTGCTCTATCCAAACCAAAAATGGAGGGACATGCTGACCGTCTGGTACAAGAAGGACATCGCTACTTAGACCAGGGTGTTCCCTCAAAAGCCTTTCAAACGTGGGAGAAAGCCAATCTCTTATATAGAAAAATGGGTAATGACGAAGGTGTGATGGGCACCTTAGTAAATCAATCTATTGCCCAGCAGATGCTCGGCAAGAATTTCAATGCCTGCTGGAGTCTTATCATTGCATTGGATATAGAAGCCAGTATCTGTCGAGATCGCCCCGAAGAGATAAACAAAGAAGAATTATTCTTAAAGCTAGACAAGCTGCCTGCCACTCCAGTTGTCGTAGCAGCACTGCAGAATCTCGGTATTGTCAGCCGAAATATGTCAATGCTGGATCAAGGTGAGCAACTGCTTGAGTATGCTATGAGGCGTTCTAGGAAACTAGATTCATCAATTGTTGGCGATCTAAAGCTCAGCTTGGCAAACATCCATCATGCGAACTGGAGCATGATCCAGGATCGCTATCGGTTAACTTCAGAACCGGCGATCAAATCTGGATTATTGAAGCAGAGCTTAGCAGCGGGTGAGCTTACATTTTCAGAACTCCAGTCTCTGTTCGACGGACCAAAAAAGCTATCAGTAAACGCTAAACTCAACTGGCTGCAGTTCTATCAGCAGCTCCAAGGATGGATTGTTGTTGATGGGAAACAAACTGAACTCGTTGCTCTTGAGCAGAAAGTTCAACCCTTTGTGGGAGATGTCGTTACAGAACTTGAGATCGCACAGTTTGACCCTGAATTCTTCACTCCTATTGAAGCGATTTACGGTCGCCTCAAAATAGCTGATAACCTGCTAAGGCTCCACAAATACCAAGCACTCCCTGAAGGGCTGGAGACTGAGCCACTAACTGCTGCCTTCCAGCTAGCAAAAAAAAGCCACGCCGAAGCGAAACAGATTGAGAACAGTCGAGCCGAAGCCCTATCACTAATTTTGATTGGGAAATTCTATGCCTATAGCGGTCAAGATCAGCACGCTCAAGGTGCTTTTCGGCGTGCTCAGAATATCGGAATCTCTACATTTGCCTCGGATGCAGTGTACCAATCAGCTTGGGAGCTAGCTAAACTTCAGCGAAAGCATGGCAATCGAGAGGATGCCTTGAAGTCTTATGAAAATGCAATTGCAGCCCTTGAGGAAGTGCGCGGAAATCTACTAAGCATCAACCACAGCCTACAACAAACGTTTCATGAAGATGTGGAGCCTGTTTACGAAGAATATTTACAGATGCTGGTCACCTCCCCCGAGCCTGACTTCGAGAAAGCACTTAACGTATCTCGAACGCTACAGGTCGTGACCCTAGAAAACTATTTGCAGTGTGGCAAGCTTGCCTTTGAAGCGCTTGAAGCACAACCCAACCTGCCCACTGTTTTCAACTTTCTTAGCCTAGGGGACAAAGTGGGTGTAGTGGTTCGGCATAACGGTACACTTCACAGCTATACAGCCGATAGGCAGATTGTGGAGTTAAACGCAGCACGACTGCAGCGAATCTTGCAAAGCACAAATCTCTCACAAATGGACTCAGAGGCTTTCTTACCCTACGCTAAAGTGCTATATAAAGCACTAATCGAACCCGGTGAGCATCTGATCGGAGCTGACAACCGCTTAATAATTGTTGAAGACGGAGTGATAAATGGTGCTTCAGTAGGACTCCTGCATGACGGGACCAGCTACCTTCTTGAGAAGTACAAGATCTCAAACAGCCTGGGGTCTCAAGCAGTATCTCAATCTGGTAGAGCAACATTAAAGACGTTGGTTGCCGGAGTAGCTGATACCAGCCCCGCCGCAAGGTCTTTAGACCTTCCCTCCTTACCTGAAGTTGGTCAAGAAGAATTAGCTATTTCCGCTGCTTTAGGGGACTCGCGTACCTCAAAGCTAATGGATAAATCTTTTACAGCGGAAAATCTTCAGCAGAAGTTACCGAAATATTCCATTTTGCATATTGCCACCCACGGGAAGTTCTCAAGTAATCCCGCCGAAACCTACCTACTATCTTGGGAAGACCGTCTGCGTGTAGGCGAGTTTGATCGCCTGATTCGCAGCGGTGTTACAGATTCTTCTTCAGGTCTAGATCTGCTCTTTCTAAGTGCTTGTGAAACAGCTAAAGGAGATAGCCGCTCACAGTTAGGTCTGGCAGGTTTGGCAACCCAAGCAGGAGCGAAAAATGCGATCGCATCCCTGTGGCGCGTAGAATCAGAATCGACAAGCGTACTTGCGGGTGAGTTCTATAGGCACGTTGCAAGCGGGGCATCCTATGCTGAAGCGCTTCAGAAGGCACAGCTAATGCTCAAGAATTCCGAACATTATAGCCATCCCTACTTTTGGGCACCGTTTTTACTTTTAGGAAGCTCCTAATTACTCAAGGTGTAGCAAACGCTTCTAGTTTGAGAAGTGCTTTCTCTGCTTTGGATCGCAAAATAGGCTGGTTCTGTTTAGTTGAAATTTCTATAGTCTTTTGGTACTGGGCTTTAGCCAGTTCTCGAAAGCCCTCTTCCCGGTAGCGATCGCCTAAGATTAGATAGATTTCTGAGTTTAGCGTTCCTGAATGAATCCTGTTTAGCAAGACGCCGATCGATTTTTGAATGAGACCCTGACTACGATAGACCTGTTCTAAATCAAGCGCTTGCTCATCTGCACTAACTCCATTTGACTTTAACGTAACTAAAGCTTTGTCAATCTTTTGCCTCTGTGCCTCACCTAAAGAAACAACTGTTTTCGATGCCAAAGTAGAAAACTCAACTCCCTGAGGTTCTACCAAAATCGTGTACACTCCTCCTGGACGCAAAGGAGCTATATCTGAGGGATAACTCAGGGTAGTATCTTCAACAGTTCTGGCCCAAAAAAAGTTAGAGCCTGCTTCCTCGACTTTGACTCGATAAGCAGCAGCACCTGCTACATATTCCCATGTTATAGTTGGTCGATTCTCTATCAGAGCTGAACCATAAGGTTCAATGAGATTGACTGAATCGCCTCCCCCACTCCTAGTTCGCCTTACCGCCTGCCTCTCCTTAACCGGGAGACACCGTTTTTGAATCTTGCCACCGACGATAGGAATCAGTTCCAAAGTCGAATAGCAAAGCATTTGTAAGTTACCTACAAAGTTTGCGGATAATCCATAACAGACTTTTTGTGATTTAGGGCCAACGATTCTCCCAATTGGTTGACAACTCTTCTCAGTTCTCTTTGCAGGAGTAGACTGGGCTGTAGCAGTAGGGATAGGGAGATAAGCGATCAAGCCAACAATGAAAAGAATTCTCAGCATACAAATTTGGTAGGCAGGATAATAGACAAATTCCCTCCTTTAAGATACAGGATTACCTACAAAGAAAAATTAATTTGGTGCCCTTCAATTTTTCCATGACTTTCAAATCGATCGCAACCCACCCTCTCCCATACGATCGCATCCAAGTCCGAGGCATCACCATCGACGGCCCCACCTCTCTCGACCTCGACGATGCGATCTGGTGCGAAGAAACCAACACAGGCGCAACCATCCAAGTCCATATCTCAGATGTATCCGAGCACATCCCTCTTAACTCCCCCCTCGACTACAGCGCGATCGCAACCACCCAGACGCGATACCACCGGCAGGGCAACAGCCCCATGCTGCCGAGGATTTTGAGTGAGTCAACACTGAGCCTACAAGAGGGACAGTCGAGAGCCACACTGACGTTTGAGCTAAAGCTAGCCAATGACGGCTCAGTCAGCAACTGCAAGATTTTCGAGTCCTGCCTGAGTAGCGCCAAACGCTTTGCCTACGCTGAAGCCGACTACGCCATTGCAAGCCCCAAACTCCGCTGGCACAATACGCTAAAGCTCTGCCAGCAGTGGGCCGCCAAGTTAAACCAGCAGCGGATGGCAACAGGGGCTATTGGAGCATCAGCTTTCGGTAAAAACATATACATCAATGAAGAAGGCAAACTCTCCTCCAATCCCAATGCGAAATACCATTCCCACAGAATAATCGAAGAATTTATGATTGCGGCCAATACTGCTGCTGCCCAGTGGCTAGCCGACCGTGATCAGCCAGCCCTCTACCGAAACCACACGGCCAAAGCGATCGCACCCGGCCAGGACGAGATGCTGCAGGCGTTGCTGGTGCTGGGGTCGGCCACCGCGATTCGGCGGCGACTGCAAGGCTGGATGAATAGAGCTGAGTATGGCCCCGCGCTCATTGGACACTTTGCTT